>JAGXGU010000109.1 GCA_024636575.1 Altererythrobacter sp. | reverse complement strand
GCAGTGACGACACGCCCTTCGATTGCGGCGCAGTGGCCACTGCATTGGTCAACGCGGCATGGTCCCGCGGATTGGGCACGGTGATCAACAGCCAGGGCATCATGCAGAGCCCGGTGGTGCGCGAACACGCCGGCATCGCCGATGACCAGGTGATCATGAAAAGCATTGCGCTCGGCTGGCCGGACGAGAGCTTCCCGGCAAACGCAGTCGTATCGTCCCGCAAAAGCGTGGACGAAGCAGCGGTGTTCGTCGGTTTTGAGGAGTAGCCTTACCTCTTCTTGCGTTTCTTGCGGGCGGCGTAGCGTTCATCGCGCGCGGCCTTCTTTTCTTCTTCGGTAAGTTCGGGGACGATTGCGGCGGCAGCGGCGGCGGCGGCTTCTGCATCGGCTTCTGCCTTCTTTGCTTCACGCTCCGCCTTCACCCGTTCGCGCTCGGCCAGCTTCTCGGCACGGGCGGCGGCTTGTGCCGCTTCCTTCGCCAGGCGGGCGGCCTTGCGTTCGGCCAGCACTTCCTCGCTGATGGGCGGCTTGGCCTGCATTTTCTTGAGCGCTGCCAGCTTGGCCTTTTCGGCCATGGCGGTACGTTCCTGGAAGCTCGGCTGTTTGAATGGCGGCATTAAGTGTCGTTTCCTAAAGTGTTAAGTCGGAGGATTCGTTGTGTTGGTTGTTAGAGGCGGCTAGACCCCGGCATCCAATAGCACGGCGGCGCGCAATTCGGGAATCCCCATCCCCTTTTCCGCGCTGGTCACATGCATTTCAGGGAATGCGGCGGGGTGCTTGCGGATTTCTTCGGCAACCTTCGCGATCACCGCATCCAGCTCGCTGGCCTTGATCTTGTCTGCCTTGGTCAGCACCACGCGGTAGCCCACGGCGGCTCCGTCCAGCATTTCCATCATGTCACGGTCGACATCCTTGATCCCGTGGCGCGAATCGATCAGCACCAGATTGCGGTGCAGCACCTGGCGGCCGCGCAGATAGCTTTTGACCAGCTTCTTCCATTTTTCGACCACCGCAGGCGGGGCCTTGGCAAAACCGTAACCGGGCATATCGACCAGCCGGAACAGCGTAGGCTGGCCCACTTCGAAGAAATTCAGTTCCTGCGTCCGGCCCGGTGTTACCGAGGCGCGCGCAATCGACCTGCGGCCGGTCAGCGCGTTCAGCAGCGATGATTTGCCGACATTGCTGCGCCCGCAAAAGGCAATTTCCGGCACCGTCGGTTCGGGCAGGAATTTCAATTGCGGGGCGGACAGCAGGAAATCGACCCGGCCCGAAAACAGCTTGGCTGCGCGCCGCGCGAGCAATTCCCGCTCGCGCTCTTCAGCACCGGTGATTTCAGGGCCGGTAAAATCAGGGCCGGTTTCGATCTCGCTCACGTCTTGCCTTGCTTTTCATCACGGCCCTTGGCCCGGGCGGCATCTTCCTTGTCCTTATCCGCCTGAGCCCGCAGTTGCGGATGTTTCGAATAGAGATAGCTCTGCTGCGCCAGGGTAAGGATGTTGGAGGTGACCCAGTAAACCAGCAGACCGGCGGCAAACGGTGCCATCACGAACATCAGCATCCACGGCATGATGTTGAAAATCTGCTGCTGCATCGGGTCCATCGCGGCCGGATTCAGCTTGAAGGTCATCCACATCGTCAGGCCCAGCAGAACCGCCAGCACGCCAATGCCGAGGAAGCTGGGCGGGGTGAACGGCAGCAGGCCGAACAGGTTGAGGATCATCGCCGGATCGGGCGCAGACAGATCCTTGATCCACAGGATGAACGGCTGGTGCCGCATTTCGATGGTCAGGATCAGCGTTTTATACAGCGCGAAGAAGATCGGGATCTGGATCAGCATCGGCAGGCAGCCTGCCAGCGGATTGACACCTTCGGTCTTGTACAGCGCCATGATTTCCTGCTGCTGCTTCGGCTTGTCTTCCTTGTAGCGTTCCTGCAGCGCCTTCATCTTGGGCTGGATGGCCTTCATCGAGGCCATGGAGGCGAACCCCTTCTGCGCGATGGGGAACATCGCGGCGCGAATGATCACGGTCAGCAGGATAATCGCTAGGCCGAAATTGCCGACCAGGCTGAACAATTTGCTGAGCAGCCAGAAAATCGGTTTTTCGAACCAGGCAAACCAGCCCCAGTCGATGGCATAGCCAAATTTGGTCACACCGGCGTCTTCATAGGTATCGAGAACCGACGTTTCCTTGGCCCCGGCAAACAGCTGCGTGGTGCGGCTGATTTGTTTGCCCGCTGGCACGGTGACCGGCTGATAGATCATGTCGGCACGGAACACATCCTTGCCCAGCGATCGGAAATCGGATGCCGGATCGCTGCCCTTTTCGGGGATGAGCGCGGTCAGCCAGTAAATATCGGTAAAGCCGAGCCAGCCAGTCCGCCCTTCCGGGGTGATGGTGCCTTCGTCGGCAACATCATCGTAATTGTTGCTGAAAGTTACAGTATCGCCAAACGCGCCAATCGGACCGGAATGGACGTTCCACGTGTCGGAACTGGCGGTTGCGCTGGTGCGGTTGATGGTGGCAAACGGGCGCACAACCACCGGCGCGGCACCGGTGTTGGACACCGATTGATCGGCGGTGATCATGTAATGTTCGTCAATCGACAGCGCGATGCGGAACTGCTGGCCCTGGCCATTGTCCCAGCCAAGCGTGACCGGATTATCCTGGCTCAGCGGACCCGCGCTGGCCTGCCACAAGGTCTTTGCATCGGGAACCGCCACACCCTGACCGACCCAGCCGAACTGCGCGAATTGCTGCGCCGGGGTGCCCTGGGGGGAGAACAGGCGAACCGGACCGCTGTCCTTCTTCACCGTCTGACGGTGGGTCTTCAGCGTAATATCGTCGATCCGTGCGCCGACCAGATTGATCGAGCCGAGCACTTCGGGCGAATCGATCTTGACCCGCGTGGGTGCCGCCAGCGAAGTGACCAGATCGGCGCGCTCTTCCTCGATCGCGATCGGATCGGTCAGCCCGCCTTCGCGCGTACGCTTGCCCGGCGTGGCTGCGGGCGCTGACGCGTCACTGGCCGCTTCGACCTTGGCTGATTGCGTAGTGGGTGCGGGCTGCGGATAAAACCAGTTCATCCCGGCATCCCAGCCCAGAAGAAGCAAACCGCACAGCACCACGGCGACCAGAAGATTACGCTGATTGTCCAAAATATGGGATCCCGTACGTCAGATTGATTTCAAAATCGGGGGCAGTTCAGGGTACCGGATCGTACCCATGTCCCCCCCAAGGATGGCAGCGCAATATACGCTTAACGGCCAACCATCCACCCTTGATCGCGCCATATTTTCCCAAGGCCTGACTCGCATATTCGCTGCAGGACGGGGCATAGCGGCAGGACGGCGGCAAAATCCGCGACGGGCCCATCTGCCACCCCTTGGCAATCCAGATCAGAACCTGCTTCATTTGGTCTTGTTACGTCCGTTCTTGCCGCGATTCCTGCCGAAATATTTGCGCGGTGGATCACCTTCGCCGGCATTTGCCTTGGCCAGGGCCCGCGCCAGTTCTGCCCGCAATCTGGCAAAATCCCGCTCAAGCCCGCCCTCGCGCCCGATCAGCACATGGTCGTGATCCGCCAGCCCTTCACCCGGCAAGGCATCGCGGAGCAATTCCCGGAAACGGCGCTTCATCCGGTTGCGGACCACCGCATTGCCGATTTTCTTGGTCACGGTGATTCCGTAACGCTTGCCCTGCCCTTGATTCGGGTTCGCGAGCAAAACGAAACCGGGACGTGCTACGCGCAGGCCCCGGTTTGCGGAAAGGAAATCGGCGCGGCGCGTCAGCACTGCGATTGTATCGTCACCCGATTTCGGGCGGTCGGCCGATCCGAGAGAATCAGGCCCCGACGATTTAGGCGCTGAGCTTGTTACGGCCACGGGCACGGCGAGCACGGAGGATCTTCCGGCCGCCAACAGTTGCCTTGCGGGCGAAGAAACCGTGGCGACGGGCGCGCACGAGATTGCTGGGCTGAAAAGTCCGCTTCATGATAACCTCAATAGAATAAAAAGGGCCGCCCGCACCAGCAGGCCGCCATTAGCAGAGCGCCGGTTAGGGGAAGCTCTCCCCCAAGTCAAGATAAGCAATGGGCGGCGCAAGGGCGCTTTCAGCCACGGTCACGCCCGTCCCGAAACCGGCCGGTTCGCCGATCCATCCGCGCATATCCCGCGCCGTCAGCCATTTCGCATCATCATGGGCGGCCGAATTGGTCATGGCGTAGAATGACCGCGCGGCAGCACCGGACATACCCATTTCTACATAATAATCCAGATAGAGCCGGTTTTCCGGCGAATCGGCCGCGAAGTGATGCGGCTGGCGCCCGCTATCATCCAGCCAGGAATGGACCGCGAATTCCGCGCCATCATCGATCTGGCGCGTAGTCCCTGCCAGAAACAGCTCCACCGCCCCGGACCGGACCGATCCATTCGCCGGGACATGGGTGGCGATCCCGGCGGCGCGAATCATCCGCCCCAGCGCCAGATTCGCGCGGTCATCATCGGTGCCGGGACATTCGATCATGTCCAGCACCGCAATATCGGGGAAATCGCGCAGCAAGGCGGCAAATTGCCCCGGTGTTGCGGCATCGGTCGCCCCGACCAGAGAGGCGCGACTTTGATCGTGGACCCGGAACGGGCCGTAGGCGGCGATGGCTGGCGGACCGGCCTTGGTATGCGCGGAAAGCAATCGCCCGGCCTTTGGTCCATCCTCTGGCGAAATCCGGACCCATTGCTGCGCGGCAGGGTCCCATTGCTCCATATAGGTTTCAACCTGAAGAACCTGCGCCTGGACGGGCACGGCCAGCATGGTCGCAAAACCGACAAACAGGGCATTCAGACTGCGCATTGCGCCTGTCTGGACGCCCGAACCTTGCCCAATCGCTAGCCAGGATGGTTGCCATTTGGTTGACATGGCAGGCGGGACTGTATTTCAGCGACTTACTGCTCGACTCTGCCCGATTTTTCCTTAGATAGCGTATAGAACAAAAAGGGGTAATTCGTGGTCGCACAGGTCCGTACGGTGGCCTTTCTCGGGCTGGAGGCACGCGCTGTGGAGGTGCAATGCCAAGTCGCCCCGGGGCTGCCGCGTTTCAATATTGTCGGGTTGGCGGACAAGGCCGTGGGGGAAAGCCGGGAACGGGTGCAGAGCGCGCTCGCCGCGATGGGCCTGTCGCTGCCGCCGAAACGGATCACGATCAACCTCTCACCTGCCGATCTGCCCAAGGAAGGGTCGCATTACGATCTGCCGATTGCGCTGGCGCTGCTGGCCGCCATGGGCGTGACTGATGCGGAGCAGCTTTCGGACTGGATCGCGGTGGGCGAACTGGCGTTGGACGGGCGGGTCGTATCCTCCCCCGGCGTGCTGCTGGCGGCGATCCATGCCAGCCAGGAAGAAACCGGGCTGATCTGCCCCGCCGGTCAGGGGGCGGAGGCGCGCTGGGCGGCGGGTATTCCAATCTGCGCCGCGCCCGATCTGATCAGCCTGCTCAATCATCTGAAGGGCACGCAAACCCTGCCCGATCCGATGCCGGGCGAGGTCGAGCCCGCCCCGTCAGGACCGGACCTGAAGCAGGTGAAGGGGCAGGAAACCGCCAAACGCGCGCTCGAAATCGCAGCGGCGGGCGGGCATAATCTGCTGATGAGCGGGCCGCCGGGCGCGGGCAAGAGCCTGCTGGCCAGTTGCCTGCCGGGTATCCTGCCGGAACTGACCCCGGCAGAGGCGCTGGAAGTTTCCATGGTGCAATCGGTCGCGGGGATGCTGGATGGCGGCCGGATCAGCCGCGCCCGCCCTTTCCGCGCGCCGCATCATTCGGCCAGCATGGCGGCACTGACCGGCGGCGGGCTGAAAGTGAAACCGGGGGAGGTCAGCCTGGCGCATCTGGGGGTATTGTTTCTGGATGAATTGCCCGAATTCCAGCGCGCGGTGCTCGATTCGCTGCGCCAGCCATTGGAAACGGGCAAGGTCGATGTGGCGCGCGCCAATGCGCATGTGACGTTCCCCGCCCGGGTCCAGCTGATCGCCGCGATGAACCCGTGTCGCTGCGGCCATCTGGGTGATGCCGCGCTTGCCTGCAGCCGCGCGCCCCGGTGCGCCGCCGATTATCAGAGCAAGGTTTCGGGCCCGATGCTCGATCGGATCGATCTGCACGTAGAGGTCGATCCGGTCAGCGCCGCTGACCTGGCGTTGCCGCCGCCCGCCGAAGGCAGCGCAGAAGTGCGCGCCCGGGTCGCCGCCGCGCGCGCCGTCCAGAGCAGCCGGAGCGAGCAGACCGGCGCACGGACCAACGCGGAACTGGACGGCGAAGGTCTGGAAATTTTCGCCACGCCGGACGAGGCAGGCCGCAAGCTGTTGATGCAGGCCGCCGAAGCGATGCGCCTGTCCGCCCGCGGCTATACCAGGATGCTGCGCGTGGCCCGGACTATTGCCGATCTGTCGGGCGTGCAGGAAGTCGGCCGGATACATATCGCCGAAGCACTCAGCTACCGGCGCCAGCCGCCACGGGCATAGGCCGAGGAAAGCATGCGTTCATGCCGCGCATGACAGGGACTGCCTGGATATTCTGAGAAGCTTTTGCGCATTGTAGGTGCGCTCGGCGCCAGTTCCGAGTACCTGCGCCTCCTCACCGCATTATCCCGAGGTTTCATGTCCCGATTTTCCCGCTTGTCTGACAGGTTCATTCCTGACGCATTGCGGGCGGGAAATTGGTCCGAGATCGATCCGGAGGCCAAGCGCCGGGCCGTCGGCATCGTGCTGGCGCTGGTGCTGGAAACTTTGCTGATCCTTGCGCTGCTGACCCTTGGCAGTGGAGCATTGCGCGAAGAACCCGTCCCGGTTGCGATGGTCAGTTTCGATGCCCGGCCCGATGCGGAAGAAAGCCCGAGCCCTGCTGACAACGAGGAACCTGAATTCGCCGAAGCGAAGCCTGCCGCGCTGCAACAGCCAGAGTTTGCTGAGGCGCCCGTCCCACCGGCCGAACCGCCACCGGCGGAGGTAAAGCCGGCGCCGAAACCGCCGGCCTTCATCCCGCTGTCCCGGGACCAGATGGCCCGCGCCGATATCAGCGGCAAAAAGGCAGGCCCGCCTGCGCCCGCGATCAAAGGCCCGATCGGCCCGCCCGACCGCGGCTTTCCCGGTGACAGCGAAAGGGTAAGCGGCAGCGGCCCCAATGGCGAACCGCTGTATGCCGCTGCCTGGTACCGCGAACCCTATCCCGATGAATTGCGCGGCTATCTCTCGACCGCCAATAGCCCGGGATGGGCCCTGATCAATTGCCGCACAGTTGCCGATTTCCGGGTTGAAGATTGCGTGCTGGAGGCGGAATATCCGCGCGGGTCACAGATCGGACGCGCCGTTCTGGCGGCGGCATGGCAATTTCGCGTGCGGCCACCGCGCGTTGGTGGCAGTTCCCAAGTGGGCGAATGGGTCCGGATCAGGATCGATTACACGGTAATCCGGCAATAATACCGGGGCGTCTATCCGTTGGCGGCAATTTTGCCCGGTCTGATCGGATCACCTTTTACCCGGGCAAAGCTGCCGGGTGCGCAGGCATCGCGCAATGGCTCGGCCCGCGATCCGTCTTCGCGAATGCCGATCCTGTCCCGCGCCTGAAGATGTAAATCCATATAGGTCAGGATGCGGCCATCATGCGCAAGGATCGATACGGGGCCGATCGGCAGCCGGTCACGGGCATCAACCAGCACCGGGTTTTCTTCGATCTCGGTCCCGTATTTCTGGCCCCATTGGCGTAGTGCCAGCATTGCGGGCAGCAGGTCGAGGCCCTTTTCCGTCAGCCGGTATTCGATCCTGCGGCGATCATCCGGGCAGGCTTCGCGACTGAGGATGCCGTGATCGACCAGCTTGGCGAGCCGATTCGACAGGATGTTCCGGGCAATCCCGAGTTCTCCCAGAAATTCTTCGAAATGATGGAGCCCGTTGAACGCAGCGCGCAGGATCATGAAGGACCATCGTTCCCCCATGGTTTCGAGTGCTTCCGGCAATCCGCAGACTGTCAGTTCCTTCAATGGCTCGCGTAATTCACCCATGTAAATCCCTCTCGCCGTAGCGTTAGCGCGTTTTGGCCATGTCACAAGACCGAAACTAAGTTTTTAGTTGCAACTTGCAATGTAACTAAGTAAGTAGTGATTCGCAACTGGTTGTGAATTCAAACTGAACCGGTGCATCAGAACACCACGCCAATATGTAAAAAGGATATGCGAAGATGACCCTCTCCCCCCCCAAATTCCGCTCGGCTATCAAACCCCGCTCCATCGGCGCTATCGGCCTTGCGCTGGTCTGGACCGGCCTGACTTTCGGCGCTGCCCTAAACCCGGTTGCTGTCGAAGCCCGCAGCCAGCCAGCGTATTATTCGGTCGAGCTGGCGGCCCCTGCCGCGGAAAACAACAGCATCATTGGCGGCGTCGTATGGCAATGTGGCGGCACCACCTGCATCGCCGCCAAGGCCTCGTCCCGCCCAGTAAACCTGTGCAAACGCGTTGTGCGCGAATTGGGCGAAGTCACCAGCTTCACCGCCGGTGAGAAGGCGCTCGAGGCCGAAGATCTGGCCAGCTGCAACGGCAAGTAACCACCGCGTCCCGCCCAGACCCCACCCCCCCTGGTGATCGGGACACTTATGGGCCTCCGGCGTGATTGCCGGGGGCCCTTTTTGTTGGCGGGGATCAGACCGGCAGGCCGCGCCCGCGCAGATCGGCGGCAAGGCCGGGCGCGTCGACGAAATGGTGCACCTGCCACCCTTCCTGCCTGGCCGCAGCGATATTCGCGGGATTATCGTCAATAAACAGCATCTCTTCCGGCGCATGGCCGAAACGCTGCTGGGCCAACCGGAAGATCGCCGGGTCGGGCTTGGCCAATTGTTCCTGCCCGGAAACCACGATGTCGCGGAAATGATTCAGCACCGGCTGGGTTGGCAGGAACATCTCCCAGAAATCGGCCCCGAAATTTGTGATCGCAAACAAGGGAACACCCGCTTCGTCCAATCCCCGAATCAATTCCGCCGTGCCCGCAACCGGGCCGGGAATCGTTTCCAGGAAACGTGACGCATAGGCATCGATCAAATCGGCATGATCGGGAAACTGCGCCTTTCGTTCCGGCACCATGTCGGACAACGGGCGGCCTGCATCATGTTCGAAATGCCATTCTTCCGTCACTACATGGGCAAGAAACCAGTCGAGCCGATCTTCATCCTCGATCAATTTGGCAAACAGGCAGCGCAAATCCCACTGCACGATTACCCGGCCGACATCGAACACCACTGCCTTGACCGTACCGCTCATTGCGCGGGCTCCATCATGCTGCATCGTTCAGGTTCCCGGGTCGCAGACACAGGAACGGCCCGCGCTCCAAATGGAAGGCGGGCCGATTCGTGAGTTCCGGTCCCGCCGGCCATAAAGGCAGCGGAACCAGCCAGACCTGCAGCTTAGCCCTGACGGGCTTTGAAGCGGCGGTTGGTCTTGTTGATCACATAGGTGCGCCCGCGGCGGCGAATTACGCGGCAATCGCGGTGGCGGTTCTTCAGCGACTTGAGGCTGTTGCGGATCTTCATGGCTCTAATTCCAAAAAAAGAAGCACCGGAGATTACCCCGATGCCGGAAATTCAAGCCGCGCAATTAGGGGCGCTTCGCGCTGAAGTCAACAGATTCGCCCGCCTGAAGTTTCGCGGGTAAACCGGCTATCTGCGGTCAATCCCCCCTGATTTCACCCAGCTTGCGTTCCCATTGCAGCGCATGGGCAATGATTTCATCCAGATCGGCATGCGCTGGCTCCCACGGCAAGGTTGCCCGAATGCGCGCAGGATCAGACACCAGCGATCCGGGGTCGCCCGCGCGGCGCGGTTGCAGATCGCGGTCCAGCTTGCGATTGGTCACCCGGTCAACCGCATCGAGCACCTCCAGCACGGAAAACCCGCGGCCATAACCGCAGTTCATTTTCAGCGAGCGGCCGGGCTGCTGTTCCAGCGCCTGCAGCGCCAGCACATGTGCCGCCGCCAGATCGCTGACATGGATGTAATCGCGCACCCCGGTACCGTCGGGCGTATCGTAATCGGTGCCGAACACGGCCACCTTGTCCCGTTTGCCCAGCGCCGCTTCCACCGCGACCTTTATCAGATGGGTGGCCCCGGTGGTGGATTGCCCGCTGCGCCCCAGCGGATCGGCGCCCGCGACATTGAAATACCTTAAAGCGCAGAAATTCATCCGGTGCACAGCCGCCACATCTCCCAACATCTGTTCGGTCATCAGTTTCGACCAGCCATAGGGATTGATCGGAACCTGCGGGGCATCTTCGGCAACCGGCGACACGTCCGGCACGCCGTAGGTCGCTGCGGTCGAACTGAAGATGAAATGCGGGATGCCTGCGGTCACTGCCGCTTCGATCAGAGCGCGGCTCTTGGCGGTGTTGTTGTGGTAATATTTCAGCGGATTTTCGACCGATTCCGGGACGATGATCGATCCGGCGAAATGCATGATCGCGCCGATCCGGCGTTCTTCGAAAATTCGCGCCAGCAATGCGCCATCCGCGATATCGCCTTCATACAAGGGTACACCATCGGGCAGGGCAAAACGGAACCCGGTGCTGAGATTATCGATCACCACGACCGGCCAGCCGCCATCGACCAGCGCCAGCACCGCATGGCTGCCGATATATCCGGCACCGCCGGTCACCAGCACCGGAGTTTTTTCCGCATCGGTTGATATTGTGTTCATAAATTGTGACTTAGTCCCCACAGGCGAATCGGCAATTGATAGTTCTCTGGCGCTTCACGCCTTGGTTGGCTAGGTTACAGCCATGTAAATACGGCCATAGTGCCGAATAATGAATGGGCCGGATTCAACGATTGGAACACCACATGAAAATTTCCCGGATCGCTTTGCTGGCGGTGACCGCCGCCGCCCTGTCCGCCTGCACCACTGTGGCGACCAGCCCGGTAGAAGTAACCCGTTTTCACCAGCCGGATACGGTGGGCCAGCTGGGCCAGACAACGATCTTTATCGAGACAGCCAGCGATGTCGATCTCGGCGCGCTCGAACTGGCACCTTATAAGCAAGCGGTCGCACGCGAACTGGCGAAAGTGGGATACCGCGAAACATCGCGCGATTCTGCCGCCCAGATCGCACAGCTCAGCCTCGACCGGTTCATATCGGAGGCGCCGCCCAAGGAAAGCCCGGTGTCCGTCGGTGTGGGCGGCAGCACCGGTAGCTATGGTTCCGGCGTCGGCCTGGGGATCGGGATCAATCTGGGCGGCAAGAAATCCGCACAGCAGATTGCCACGCAGATGTCCGTCAGGATCCGCAATGCCGCCAGCGGCGATGCCTTGTGGGAAGGCCGCGCCAATTTTTCCGTCGGCAGCAATTCTCCGCAGGCTGAAGGCGAAGCGAACGCAGCCACGATTGCCGCTGCATTGTTCCGCGAATTCCCCGGCAACAGCGGTGAAACAACAGAAGTAAAGGTCAACCCCAAGTGAATGATATCCAGATTGATTGCGCCTTCGACAGCGGCAATATCGTGGTCCTGTCTGTGGAAGGGGCGGTTGCAAGGCTGGCGCTGCGCGAGGACCATATGTCCGATTTCAGGCAATGGTTCCATTTCCGGGTGAGCGGCGCCGCCGGGCGCGAGCTGGAATTGAAAATCACCGATCTGAATGCCTCTGCCTATCCCGGCGGGTGGACCGATTACGATGCCTGCGTGTCTGAAGACCGCGCCTATTGGGGCCGCGCCAGCAGCGCCTTCGACAAGGACGAGGATGGCGGAACGCTGACGATCACCTATGCATCGGACAGTGACATTGCGTATTTCGCCTATTTCGCGCCCTATTCGATGGAGCGGCATCACGATCTGGTGGCGGAATCGGCACTGTGCGAAGGTGTGTCCTACCGCCGCCTCGGCACATCATTGGACGGGCAGCCGATCGATTGCCTGGAAATGGGCGAAGGGGGCCTGCAGGTGTGGCTGTATGGGCGCCAGCATCCGGGCGAAACCCAGGCCGAATGGTGGATGGAAGGGGCGCTGGAATGCCTGACCGACCCGGCCGATCCGGTCGGACGGATCCTGCGCCAGAAATGCAGCTTGCACATCGTGCCCAATTGCAATCCCGACGGATCGCGGCGCGGCCATTTGCGGACCAATGCGGTGGGCGCCAATCTCAACCGCGAATGGGAAACCCCCAGCGCGGAAAGATCGCCCGAGGTGCTGTGCATTCGCGATGCGATGGACGAAACCGGGGTCGATTTTGCCATGGACATTCACGGGGACGAAGCGATCCCGGCGGTATTCACGGCCGGGTTTGAAGGCATCCCGGGGCTGAAGGACAAACAGCAGGCTGATTACCTGCGCTTTCAGGCGACACTGGACCGGCGCACGCCCGATTTCCAGACCGCGCTCGGTTACGGCGTCACCGCGCCGGGCAAGGCCAAGCTGACCATGTCCACCACCCAGCTCGCCCACCGCTTCGGCTGCTGTTCGATGACGCTGGAAATGCCGTATAAGGACAATCGCGACCTGCCCGATCCCGAACAGGGCTGGAGCCCGGAACGGTGCAAATTGCTCGCCCGGGATTGCCTGGCATCCCTGGCGGAATGGCTGGAAGGCTGAAGGCGCAGGGAACATGCCTTATACCGGTCACGTTCTGCCGCTTGGCCGATTGACAGGAAATTCCGCATCGGCTTCAGGCCATAATGTAGCCCCCCGATCGGAAAAACCATGCCTAAACGTGTGCTCGTTGTCGAAGACGATCTCCTCAACCGGATGATGTTCTGCGCCGTCTTGCGCGAGGGCGGCTATCAGGTCGAAGAAGTGGCCGACGAGCGGATGATGCTGGCCGAGGTGGAGGAATTTTCCCCCGATCTGATCGTGCTCGACATCAATCTGCCGCATGTGTCGGGGATCGACATCATCAAATTGCTGAAATCAAACGCGCTGCTCAGCAATATTCCGGTGCTGGCGGTTACCGGCTATGTCGGCAAGGGCGAGGAGCTGAAGGTCCGCTCCGCCGGAGCCAATGGCTATCTGGCCAAACCGGTTTCGATGAAGCCCTTCCTCGAAGCCGTCGGCGGGCTGATCGCCGCCTGAGCGCAACCTGACCTGGCGGCGCAAATGGCACGCTAAAAGGAGGCTGTGGCAGCAGCCCATAGGCCGACTGGCCGCCGGCCGGTCAGGCCGCCCCCTCGGAGGCGTTGGCGCAGCCAACAAGCCGCGAGAGAAGAAGATACAATTCCCCCTCCGGCGGCGAACCCGGACATTACGCCAGAATTGGAAGACAGAATCGCGCGGTCGGCGCGGCACCAGTATCGGTGTGCGCGAAAGGCGGGCGGAGTTGTTATTGCGCCCCCACGGGAGCTTCCTCTCGTGGATAACGACTAGCGAACGACCCATGCGCCCATCCGCAGCGCAAGGGTTCGGCCCTGTGGCGCGACCGGCGGCGAAAGGGATCAGGGCTCGCGCGCATCCACTTCGCCCACGGCTGATAATGCCGTGCCAATGACGCAGAGCGGAGCCAGCCGGAATTAACCGGATTGGCTGCGTCCACATAACATCCGGTCTGCGGGTCTGGTGTGCGACATGTCATGCTCGTCGGCGTTACGTAACCGCCCAGACACGCACCCGCACCAACCGCGCTGCCCCCGGACTCGCCCAAGAGGAACGAACCAGAGAACAAAGGAGCGAAGCAAGCCGGCCAAGCCCGCTCCCGATCCCGCGCCCCGGTTAAGAGGCGCGCGGTATATAACCTATTTGGTTCGTTATGTCAAGAGGGAGGCAGCGGGCCTGAGCATAGTGATTATTGGTTGATTATTCCGCGCCCAATCTGCGGCATTTGGAGTGTGATGCAATTAGGTGGGCGCCGGTTAATCGCAATAGATCACGCGATCACAAACATTTTCGGAGCCGGATGTGATTCAATTTAATCGCATCCGGCTCTAGAAACTTTCGAGCCGATCCCAGAACGGACTGCCCCAAACCTCCGATCGGGTTCATTCGGAAAAACTTAGGGATAACTTACGCCCCGTGTTATGGTTCTCTCAAGGAGAATATCCATGCCCAAACGCCAATCCAAACATCCTGACAATGCATTGATCGACAGGGCTGGTGAGCTCACCACGCCGGGCCAGGGAAGCAGGTCAGGGGGCAAAGTGGCTCAGAAAATCGGAACGCGCGCGGAATTGCATGCGGCCCTGGGTGGAGAACCTACGGTAGAGCGCGTAACCGGACAAGACGATCCGGAAGCCGATGCCGTCAAAGGCCCCAAGTCGCAGGCGCAGTTCGAAAAGCGCAAGTAGGCGCGCACAGCCTGCGCCGATTTCACGTGGCGCACGGCAGCTTGAAGGTGGCTTGCCTGACAGCGCAGCGACCTATTTTGGTCCGCAAGCAGCGCTTAAACCAAACTCGCCGGACCAAACGCCGCGGGCAACAGCGCGGACAATTTGACCCGCTTCACATCTTCCGGGCCGACGCACAGCACGTCGGGATCGGTGCCGCCGAGCGCGGCGAGTTCGTGCAGCACCTGGCGGCACCGCCCGCATGGGGTGATCGGATCGCCTCCTCCCTTGTCGTCAGGCCCAGTGACCGCCACCGCCACCAACCCGCCGCGCGTGCCGCCTGCCATCGCTTTGACCACCGCAACGGTTTCCGCGCACAGCGCCATGCCGTAGCTGGCGTTTTCGATATTGGTGCCGGTCACCACGCTGCCATCGGCAAAGCGCAGTGCAGCGCCGACTGCGAAATTGGAATAGGGCGAATAGGAATGCTCCGCCGCGGCGCGGGCGGCGGCGATCAGGTCTTGGTCGGTCATGGCCGTGGCATATCCCCGATTTCCGGTTCTGGCGAGGGAAGAAAAAACTTCGTCATTGCGAGGAGCGCAGCGACGCGGCAATCCATGGCGCATGCACCCTAACTTCCAACCCGCCGCCTACATCATGGCCAATCACAAAGGCGGGACGATCTATGTCGGGGTCACGTCTGATCTGGTGAAACGCGCATGGCAGCACCGCGAAGGTAAAGTGAGCGGCTTCACCCAGCGCTATGGCTGCAAGCGGCTGGTATGGTTCGAACTACACGCGACGATGAAGTTGGCGATACTGCGGGAGAAGCAGCTCAAGGCCGGATCGAGAGCAAAGAAGGTCGCGCTGATCGAAGCGGGTAATGCGGGGTGGGGCGACCTGTATTTCGGGATTTGCGTGTGATTTGCGAGGTCCGGCCATGGATTGCTTCGCTTCGCTCGCAATGACGAAAAAATGGGGTTGCGCAGCGACGCGGCAATCCATTGCCCCTACCGCCTAGGGTTGCACCACCACCCAGCGGACCGGATCATCGCTTGCCTCGCTACGCAGGGCATCATTCGCGGTCCATAGCAGCCAGGGCCGCCCGGCATAGTCCGGTTCCAGCCGGGTGCGGGTGAGCCATAGATTGCGTTCCAGCTGCTGGGCGAGGCCGTAGCGTTCCTCGAATTGCGGATCGATTTTCAGGATCACCGCCTTGCCCGCATGGTTTTCGATCTGGTTGATCAGCGTCATCAGCTCGCTTTCGACTGCAGCATCGCTGACCCGTTCTTCGCAGCTGTCGGCCGTGCGGCCGAGCTCGATTGCTGGCGGCAGCAGGGTGTTGTCGCGCGGGACCATGGTGACGAAATTGGCCGATTGTCCGTCCGCCATGGTGCAGGGATCGAAGGCATGGACCGCGCCGACCTGCAATTTTGCTTCCTTCGCCGCAGCGAAATTGCGGCTGAAGCGCGCATCCTGCCCGCTTTCCCCGTCGCTCGCGTCGAGATAGGCAAAACTGCCGCCCAGCGCGCGGACCGTGCGGAAATTGATCACCCCATCCCGCGCACCCGCGACCACGCCCTGGTCGGGATAGGCATCTTGGGGCGGGGCCCAGTGGTTTACCTGCCACCACAGATACCCCCCGGCGCCCAGCAGGGTCAGCAGCAATGCCGCGGCGATGCGCAGCTTCCACGGCGATGCCTTGCGTTTCCTGGCCATGCGCCCTCAACCCTTGATGTGCAGGACGCAGATGAGCGTAAACAGGCGGCGCGCCGTGGCGAAATCGGTATCGACCTTGCCCTCCAGCCGTTCCAGCAGCAGCTCGGCCGCGCCATTATGAACGCCGCGCCGGGCCATATCGATGGTTTCGATCTCTGCTGCGGTCGATTTGCGGATCGCCTGGTAATAACTGTCGCAGATCGCGAAATAATCGCGAATCGGGCGGCGGAACCGGGCCAGGCCCAGGATCAGAGTTTCCAGTTCCACATCGTCGGCATCGCGAATGGTTAGTTGCAGCCGCCCGTCGCGCACTGCCAGCGTCAGCCGGTACGGCCCGTCATGACCCGCGGCCGCCGCGCGCAGCGGTTTGAAACTGTTTTCCTCGATCAGATCGAAGATCGCCACGCGCCGTTCCTGCTCGACATCGGCGTTGCGCCACAGAATCGTGTCCTCGTCGAGCGTAATGTGGGAGATAGTGTGGTTGGGCATCGTGTGCCGCTTTCGCAGATGCACGGGGGGCGGTGCAAGGCTTTCCGAAACCATCCCCACTATCCACAAGCGATTGCGACTATCCGGCACTTGCGTTGGGCATGGCTTCGCGCGCAAAGCAGCCGGATGGCCGATCAAAATCTCCTTTCCCGACCCGAAACCGATACACCCGCAATACGTAGTCTACCTGCGAATATCGAGGCGGAGGCGGCGTTCCTGGGCGCAGTTCTGATCGACAATCGGGTGCTGGAAGAACTGCCGGCACCGATTCGGCCCGAACATTTCTTCGAACCTGTCCACCAGCGGGTGTTCGAACGTATCCTGACCCTGCTCGATCGCAGCGCAGTGGTGACGCCGGTAACGCTGAAGCCCTATTTCGAAGCGGACGAGGCGCTGAAGGAACTGGGCGGGATCACCTATCTCGCCCGCCTGACCGCCGATGGCCAGGGCTTGCTGGCCCCGCGCGAACTGGCCGAACAGATTTACGATCTGGCACTGCTGCGCGAATTGGTCAGCGTCGGCCGCAATCTGGTGGAAGGGGCAATCGATACCTCCGATTCGGTCGCCCCGATGAAGCAGATCGAGGAAGCCGAAGCCGCCCTGTTCAAGGTGGCGGAGGGCGCGGGCGGCCAGAACGAAGCCGCCAGCTTCAGCGCCGCGACCAGAAAAGCGCTCGGGATGATCGAAATGGCGATCAATTCGGGCGGGCATATTTCCGGCAAGACCACCGGCCTGACCTGCATCAACGAAAAGATCGGCGGCCTGCACGATTCCGATCTGATCATTCTGGCCGGCCGCCCGGGGATGGGCAAGACCTCGCTGGCGACCAATATCGCCTATAATTGTGCCAATCGTTTCCTCGAAGACACCACCATCCACGGGATTGCAGCGGATAAATCCGTCGGCGCGCCGGTTGCCTTCTTCAGCCTGGAAATGAGCGCCGACCAGCTCGCCACGCGTATCCTGTCGGAACAGGCGGGCATTTCATCCGAGGCGCTGCGGATGGGCAAGATCAGCCGCGAGGATTTCCAGCAATTGAGCTTCGCCAGCCAGCGGCTCGCCGAATTGCCGCTGTATATCGACGATACGCCCGCCCTGACCATCGCCGCCCTGCGCACCCGCGCACGGCGGCTGAAACGCAAGCATGATATCGGGCTGATCGTGGTCGATTACCTGCAATTGCTGCAGGGATCGGGCCGCGCCAATGACAACCGCGTGAACGAGATTTCCGAAATCAGCCGGGGCCTCAAAACCCTGGCCAAGGAAATCGAAGTGCCGGTGATTGCCCTGTCCCAGCTGAGCCGTGCGGTGGAACAGCGCGAAGACAAGACCCCGATGCTGTCCGACCTGCGCGAATCGGGCTCGATCGAGCAGGATGCGGATATGGTCTGGTTCGTCTACCGCGAGGATTATTACATTGCGTCCAAGGAACCCAAACGCCCGGTCGAAACGGACGATCAGAAAGTGCATGAAGCCTATTCGGCCTGGATGGCGCAGATGGAGCAGGTGTTCGGCCTGGCCGAACTGGTCGTCGCGAAACAGCGCCACGGTTCCACTGGCAAGGTGCGGATGAAATTCGAAGCCCGGATCACCAAATTCTCTGATCTGGAGGAAGACGACCGGCGCGGCCAATTCGACTGATCGCCAATGTGCCAGCCGCGAACGCGGGCTACAGCCCCAGATTCAGGCGGCGACTGACATTGTAATCGACCACCGAGACCAGGAACCAGGCAAAATTCCAGCGAATCCGATTGAACAATGTCGCGCGGTACCGGTTCAGCTGCGGCGTGATTGCCTCGCTCGCGGTAATCTGGTGGCCGATGAATTCGCGCATCCGCCCAGCCAGCGCCGCATCTTCGATCCGCAGCATCACTTCCAGGTTCAGATACAGGCTGCGCATGTCGAAATTGGCGCTTCCGAAATAAACCGCATCATCGACCACGATCAGCTTGGTGTGCAATTTGCAGGCGGTGAATTCCCATATTTTCGCGCCGGTGCCGAGCAGGTAATCATACAGCGACCTTGTGGCCCCGATCGTGGCGTTATTGTCCGATTTTCCCGCCATCACCAGATGAACCGTGCCGCGCCGCGCCAGATTGCCGATCCGGCGGGTCATGCGGCTGGCGGGGGAGAAATAGGCCATCACCATGTCCAGCCGCCGCGCCCGTGCGATGTCCTTGCGGATCGCCTGCGCCCAGCTCGACGGGGTGCGCGTGGGCCCGCCGATCAATAGCTGGACCGGTCCGGTACCCGGATTCCAATCGCGGATCATCCGGCTGATGGCGAGCCAGTTTGCCCTGGGATTGGCGGTCCAGCGTTCAATCGCGTCAAACCAGCGGGACAATTGGATGACGGCGGACCCTTCCACCGTCACCCCCAGATCGCTCCAGCCATTGACCTGCGGCGGGGCGAAATATTCATCGGCGATGTTGAACCCACCGAGCATCGCGCTGCCGTCCGCAATCACCATTTTCTGATGGTTGCGGATCAGATAACGCTGCGACCAGCCCGAACTGAAGACATGCCATCTCCCGCCCGCATCGCTGAGCGGTTGCAGGAATTCCTCGTCCGCATCAGCGCCGAAGCCATCGATGATCAGCGTCACCCGCACGCCGCGCTGCGCCGCTTCCACC
This sequence comes from Altererythrobacter sp., assembly GCA_024636575.1. Lineage (GTDB taxonomy): Bacteria > Pseudomonadota > Alphaproteobacteria > Sphingomonadales > Sphingomonadaceae > Allopontixanthobacter. The sequence continues at coordinate 3,872 of JAGXGU010000109.1, read as the reverse complement.
AGCGCATCGCGCACCCTTGTGCCGGCATCATCCGGGGAAAAAATGTAGAAACACAGCCGCACCGATTCGCGCGCGCCGCCAATCAATTCCAGCAACCGGTCCATCCGGTCCTTGCCCGCCGGATAGAAGGTCAGTTCCTGTCCCTGCGCGGAAATGGAAAAGGGCGCCAATTCGCTGAAGGCGGCCCCCGGTTCCGTTAGCTGCCCTGTTGATCGATCTTCACCCATAACCGGACGCTCTACCTTCCCGCGCTGACCTGCGCAAATCCTTGACTTATCCTTGACTCAGGCTGCTCCCCCGACTAATCGGCGTGCTTTCCTGATATGCATAGAAATTGGAGTGCCAGATGGCGCGCGTTACAGTCGAAGATTGTGTCGACAAGATCCCCAACCGGTTCGACCTGGTATTGCTGGCAGCCCAGCGTGCCCGTGAAATTTCCGGCGGCGCGGAACTGACGATCGACCGTGACCGGGACAAGAACCCGGTGGTTGCCTTGCGCGAAATCGCGGAACAGACTGTAAAGCCCAAGCATCTGATGGAAAGCGTGGTCATCGGCCTGCAGAAAATCCTGCCAGACGATGAAGACGAAGCGGATGAAGTGGGTTCACTCAGCCAGTCGGCAGAGGCATTGCGGATCACCGCATCCGCGCCGACCCGTTCGACCTCGATCGGTTCCGATTACGAAGGTTAAAATGCGCAAATTGCCAGCGTAACAATGGGCCGCTCCTTCGGGGGCGGCCTTTTGCATTTAAGGCACAGGTGAGATTTGGTTCTTTACAGGCTGCGGGCTGCGCTTACCCTCCTGAGCCTGCGAGCAAGATCGAGGAGTCCGGGTACGCATGGCGGTTGTCGCAATATACAGCATCAAGGGCGGCGTGGGCAAAACCACATTGGCCGCCAATCTTGCGTATTATTCGGCGATGATTTCCTGCCGGCGAACCTTGCTGTGGGATCTCGATGCAGCGGGCGGCGCAGGGTTCCTGCTGGGGGTCGATGCCAGGCCGCCAAAGAAAACCGCCGGCAAACGTGCGGAATCGATCTTCTCGCGCGAACAGGATCCGGCCAAACTGATCCGCAAGACCGCCTACCCCAACCTCGACCTGTTGCCAGCAGACGAGAGCATTCGCGCGCTCGACAGCCAGTTTGCCTCGATCGGGAAACGTAAACGGCTCGCCAAGTTGACCGGCAATCTGTCGAAAGATTACGAGCGGATCATTTTCGACTGCCCGCCGGTGCTGAACGAAATCAGCGCGCAGGTAATGCGCGCCGCCGACCTGGTGATCGTGCCCCTGCCGCCCTCGCCGCTATCTGCCCGTGCGTTTGAACTGGTCGCAGAGGAAGTCGCCGCCAGCAGCAGGCCGCATCCCCCGATCCTGCCGGTTCTGTCGATGCTCGACATGCGCAGGAACCTGCACCGTCAGGCGCGTGAAGCCAATCCAGGCTGGCCGGCCATCCCGCTCGCCAGCGCGGTCGAACAATGCGCCGTGCGCCAACAACCCGTCGGTGCCTTCGCGCCGCGCTCCCCCGCCGCCCGCGCTTTGCAGCAACTCTGGACCGCGATCGAACGCAAGCTGGCCAAGGCGAAGAGCTGACTTTCCTGACCATGTCCTGACCATGTCCCTCGACCCGCTGGGAACTGTACGATAGACTTCTCACCATGACAGGAGATTTTAGCGATATACCAGAGGCATTGGGCGAATCTGTACAAGGCGGCATGGCGGCCCGCGCAGTAGAGCCTGATGCAGGCGGTTTGATTGATGGCCGTGATGGGCACACCCACGAACAGGCGTGCCTCAATTGCGGGACTGTGCTGATGGGCGCGCATTGCCATTCATGCGGCCAGCGCGCGCATATCCACCGCACCCTGCGCGCATTCCTGCATGATTTGGTTCACGGCGTATTGCATTTTGAAGGCAAATTCTGGCGAACTTTGCCGCTTTTGGCATGGCGGCCGGGCACACTGATCCGCGAATATATTGACGGTAAGCGCGCGAGCTATATCTCGCCAATCGCGCTCTTCCTGTTCACCGTTTTTGTCAGCTTCGCTTTGTTCAACGCGACGGGCGGGTTCGGCCAGATCGAGCCAAGTGTTGATCCGGCGACACGGGCTCGGATGGAAGCAAGCGTCGCAGAGACCAACAGCGATATTGCCGAGCTGGAAGAAGAGCTTAACACCGCGAGACAGGCTGGACAGCCCTTACAGGGCATAGAGGAAAGGCTCTCAGAAGCGCGGGCAGGCAAAGAGGTGTTGACCGGCTTGCTGGCCGCTAGCACCGACGGATCATCGATTGTAAAAATTACCACTCCAGAGGCTGATGACGAGGGAGGCGCCGTCTCTGCCGGGGTGACTGCGGCACGCGATGATAGCGGCAGCGATCTAGTCGGCGCGTGGCTGCGCGATACCTGGGCGAAGGCCAAGGCCAACCCCAAGCTGCTGCTGTATAAACTACAGACCAATGCGTATAAATTGAGCTGGCTGCTGATCCCTCTCAGTCTGCCATTCGTGTGGCTGATGTTCCCTTTCAGCCGCAAATTCCGGATGTACGATCACACGGTGTTGGTCACCTATTCGATAAGTTTCATGACCATGCTGGTGGTTGTTGCGAGTTTTGGCATTGCGTATGAAATAGTGCCGCTGATCGTGGGTCCGTTGTTATACGCACCGTTCCACTTGTACCGTTCACTGCGCGGTGCCTATTCGCTCACACGGTTTGGCGCGTTGGTGCGAACAATATTGTTGTCGATCGGCTGCTGGGCATCAATGATGCTGTTCTCCATCATCATGATCTCGATCGTTATTTCTGGATAGGATGCAAGCGGCGAAGCCAACGCTCCGCCGCCCATAACATCTGCTCTGCGATCAGGCCCCCTGCGGGGCCGCATCGTCTGATCCGCCGAACTTCTTGCCGGACTTGGGAATGGCTGATCCGCGCATAGGCTTGACCTTTGCCGGGCCCTTGGGCTCGTTCGGGCGGTCGATCTTGCCGTCTGCCATCAGCTGATCAATCTCGTCACCCGTCAGCGTTTCATATTCGAGCATGGCCAGCGCAATCAGGTGCAATTTATCTTCCTGCTTGGTCAGGATGTCAGTTGCCCTTTTATGGGCATCCTCCACCAGCGTGCGGATTTCGGCATCGATCAGCTTGTTGGTTTCAGCCGAACCCATCGTACGCTGGGACTGGCCCATCCCCAGATAGCCTTCCTGCTGCTGTTCATACATCAGCGGGCCGAGCTTGTCCGACATGCCCCATTTGGTGACCATGTTGCGCGCCAGATCGGTGGCGTACTGGATATCGGACGATGCGCCGGAGGATACCTTGTCGTGGCCGAAGATAATTTCTTCAGCCACCCGGCCGCCCATCGATACCGCCAGATTGGCGTGCATCTTGTCGCGGTGATACGAATAATTGTCCCGTTCCGGCAAGCGCATGACCATGCCCAGCGCGCGGCCACGCGGGATAATCGTCGCCTTGTGGATCGGGTCCGATGCTTCCTCGTTCACGGAAACCAGCGCGTGGCCAGCCTCGTGATAAGCGGTCATCTTCTTCTCGTCGTCGGTCATCACCATGGATCGCCGTTCGGTGCCCATCATGACCTTGTCCTTCGCGTCTTCGAATTCCTGCATCGCGACCAGGCGCTTGTTGCGGCGCGCGGCCAGCAGGGCAGCTTCGTTGACGAGGTTGGCAAGGTCCGCGCCGGAAAAGCCGGGCGTGCCGCGCGCAATGGTGCGCGGATTGACGTCGGGTGCCAAGGGCACCTTCTTCATGTGGACGGCGAGGATTTTCTCCCGGCCTTCGATATCCGGGATCGGCACCACGACCTGCCGGTCAAACCGGCCCGGGCGCAGCAGCGCAGGGTCCAGCACATCGGGG
>JAGXGU010000108.1 GCA_024636575.1 Altererythrobacter sp. | reverse complement strand
GTGATCATGACGGCGATCTGGCGAAAAATCCTGCTGGCCGCGCTGCTGCTTGCCCCGGTTATCGCCCCGGTCATTGCTGTGCCTGCCCATGCCTTGATCCCAGCTGCGCCGGACACGGAAGCGCCGGCAACGGTGCCCGAACCACAAATCGCCAGTACTGCAGCAGTGGGCGCGGACGAACGAATCACGGCGCGCATTCGCGACATTTTCGGCCAATTGCCTTCACTTTCAGGCATCACCGTTTCAGTTAGCGAAGGTGTCGTCTCCCTCAGCGGAACGGTGCCAGATGCCGCTGCAAGGGACCGGGCCGAGGCAATTGCAGGCCGCGTTGATGGCGTGGTGACGGTCGAAAATCTGCTCGAACGCGATGTCTCGGTGGATACCAGTCTCGGCGCATTGGGCGAATTGTCGGACCGTTTGTCTGCAATCGTCAGGATGTTACCATTGATTGGGGTGGCGCTGGCAGTGGCATTCCTGATCGGCCTGGCCGGCTATCTGATTGCCGGGCTGGGGGTGATCTGGCAGCGGCTTGCCCCGAACAGCTTTCTTGCCGAATTGATGGCAAGCGCGATCCGGTTCATTTTCATCATCGGCGGGTTGGTTGTTGCCCTGGAAATGATCGGGGCGGTCACTTTGATTGGCGCAGTGCTTGGCGGGGCGGGTGTGATCGGCATCGCGCTGGGGTTTGCGATGCGCGATACGGTGGAAAATTACGTCGCCTCGCTGATGCTGTCGCTGCGCCAGCCGTTTCGCGCCAATGAATGGGTGGTGATCGACCAGTTCGAAGGCCGGGTCATCCGCCTGACCAGCCGGGCAACCATTCTGATGACGCTGGACGGCAACCATCTGCGCATACCCAATTCGACCGTTTTCAAGGCGGTGATCCTGAATTACACCCGCAATCCGCAGCGGCGGTTCGACTTCGTGTTGGGTATCGATGCAGAGGATGATCCAACTGCTGCGCGCCACCTGGGCGTGGAGGCGATGCGCGCATTGCCCTTTATTCTTGAAGATCCCGAACCCCAGGGCCGGGTGGTCGAAGTGGGCGATTCCAGCATCGTATTGAAATTCCTGGGCTGGGTCGATCAGAACGAGACCGACTGGTACAAAGCCAAGAGCCGGGCAATCCCGGCAGTGAAGAATGCTCTGGAGGCTGCCGGCTTCCTGTTGCCCGAACCGATTTACCGGCTGCGCTTCGATCCCGGAACGCAATTGCCACTGGGCGAAGCAACCTCAGCAGCCCCAGCAAAACCCCATACACCCGCCACCAGCGAAATGCCCGAGGATGCCGCCAGCGATATTGCCCCGGAAAATGAAGTCAAACGCATGGTCGATGCGGAACGCGCGGCAGACCCTGAGAGCGGCAAGGATTTGCTCGATTCGGGTAAGCCGGTCGAATAAATTCAGACCTTGGTGTTTTTCGCCCGTTCGATTGCTTCGATCACGATTTGGCGCGCTTCGGCGGCATCGCCCCACAGCCCCACGCGGACCCATTTTTCCGCCTCCAGATCTTTGTAGTGGGTGAAGAAATGCTCGATCTGCGAAAAGATGATCGACGGCAGATCCTTGGTTTCCCCGACATCGGAATAATAGGGAAAAGTCGTATCCACCGGTACGCAGATCAGTTTTTCATCGCCGCCGTGCTCGTCTTCCAGATTGAGCACGCCGATCGGGCGGGCGCGCACCACGCAGCCGGGAATGAAGGGCGAGCGCGAAATCACCAGCGCATCCAGCGGATCGCCATCGGGTGACAGCGTGTGCGGGATGAAACCGTAATTGGCGGGATACCGCATCGGGGTGTGCAGGATACGGTCGACGAACAGGGCACCGGACGCCTTGTCGAATTCATATTTTACGGGCTCGCCGCCAGTCGGCACCTCGATGATCACATTGAGGCTTTCAGGCGGATTGTCCCCGATGGGAATTTTGTCGATCTGCATGGCACGGGTCTTTAACGCGCGGGCTGATCATCGCAAGCGGCAATTTGTTGCAGTGCAATAAAGTCCGTCTGCCTGTCGCGACCATTGCAGGAGGCGCGGCGACCATTTAAGCGCGCGGGTCTATGGCAAACAACACCCCTCAAGCAGTCCGCGGGACGCAGGACATTTTCGGCGCCGATGCGGAGGCATTCGCTTTCGTGGTCGAGACATTTGAACGGGTGCGCAAGCTCTACCGCTTCCGCCGCGCCGAAATGCCGGTGTTCGAAAAGACCGAAGTGTTCTCGCGGCCTTTGGGGGAGACGACCGATGTGGTGTCGAAGGAAATGTATTCCTTTGAAGATCGCGGCGGCGAATCGCTGACCCTGCGGCCCGAATTCACCGCCGGAATCGCGCGCGCCTATCTGACCAACGGCTGGCAGCAACACGCACCCCTCAAGCTGGCCACGCATGGTCCGCTGTTTCGTTACGAGCGCCCGCAAAAGGGCCGCTACCGCCAGTTCCACCAGATCAATGCGGAAATACTCGGCGCAGGCGAGCCGCAAGCCGATGTCGAACTGCTGGCGATGGCGGATCAATTGCTCAAGGAACTGGGCATTGATGACGGCGTGACTTTGCAGCTTAACACTTTGGGTGATCCTGAAAGCCGCGAAGCATGGCGCGCTGCGCTGGTGGAGTATTTTTCCGGCCATAAGGATGCGTTGAGCGAAGACAGTCAGGAACGGCTGGTAAAGAACCCGCTGCGGATTCTCGATAGCAAGGATCGCGGCGATATGGCGATTGTCGCGGGCGCCCCGGCGATTGACGATTTCCTGACCGACGAGGCGCGGGACTTTTTCGCTGCGGTAACGTCCGGGCTGGATGCGGCGGGCGTCCAATATGAGCGAAACCCCCGGCTGGTGCGCGGTTTTGACTATTATCGTCACACGGCGTTTGAATTTGTCACTGACCGGCTGGGCGCACAGGGCACCGTGCTTGGCGGCGGGCGTTATGACGGGCTGATCGAAACGCTGGGTGGACCGCATACACCAAGTGTTGGCTGGGCTGCGGGGATCGAACGGCTGGCGATGCTGGTGGGGGAGAAAGGTGAGAGCAGGGTTGAGATCGCGATTGCAGCGGAAAGCCGAGATAGGGAAGCCGACGCCGCTTCGGCTGTAGCTATGTTTAGGCGTATGGGCATCAGCACAGAGTTGTTTGCCAGCGGCAGCCCTCGCAAACGCTATGACAAGGCACGCAAAGCTGAACCCGGCGTTCTAGTTTCGATGGATGTCCGTGACGGCAAGGATGTGCAAAACTGGCTTGTAACACTGCCTGAGATCGACCGCCAGGAAGAGGCATTTCAGGCTTTCCTGGCGCGCTGGGATATCCCGGACGATAACTCTCTATGACCATCACCGCCGAACGCCTGCACCACATCACCAACCGCTTCGCGGAGCTCGAAGCGCGGATGGCTTCGGGGACGCTGGAGGGTGAGGCCTTTGTGCAGGCGAGCCGGGATTATTCGGAGCTGGAGCCGATCGCCAAAATCGCGAACGAGATTCGCGAAATGCGCTTCGAGATTGCGGAACTCAGCGCGCTGTCTGATGACCCGGAAATGAAGGCGATGGCGGATGAGGAGCTTGCTACCTTACGCGCAGCGCTGCCGGACGCGGAACGTGCGCTGGCCATTGCCATGCTGCCTCGCGACAGCGCCGATGCGCGGCCTGCGATGCTGGAAATCCGCGCTGGCACCGGCGGCGATGAAGCCGGGTTGTTCGCGGCTGATCTATTCCGGATGTATGAAAAATACGCCGCCGAACAGGGCTGGAAGGTCGAAACCGTCAGTATGAGCGCGTCCGATGTCGGCGGCTTCAAGGAAGTCGTCGCCAATATTCAGGGCACCGGCGTGTTCGCCAAATTGAAATTCGAAAGCGGTGTCCACCGGGTCCAGCGTGTGCCAGTGACCGAAAGCGGCGGACGGATTCACACCTCTGCGGCGACCGTGGCGGTGCTGCCGGAACCGGACGAGGTCGATGTCCAGATCGATCCGAATGACCTCAAGATCGATATCTACCGCGCCAGCGGCGCAGGCGGCCAGCACGTCAACACTACCGACAGCGCAGTGCGCCTGACTCACCTTCCCACGGGGCTGGTGGTGATCCAGCAGGACCAGCGTAGCCAGCACAAGAACAAGGACAAGGCGATGCAGGTGCTGCGCACGCGCCTGTATGATCTCAAACGCGCCGAAGCCCACGGCGCGGAGGCCGAGGCGCGCAAGGCGATGGTTGGCAGCGGTGACCGGTCCGAACGCATCCGGACCTATAATTTCCCGCAGGGCCGCGTCACCGATCACCGGATCGGGCTGACGCTGCATAAGCTGGACGAGGTTCTTGCCGGGCCGGGGCTGGGCGAGTTAGTCGATGCCCTGTCGGCGGAGGACGAGGCCAAGCGCCTCGCCTCGCTCGATAGCTGAGCTTCCGGAAATGGCTGAGCAGACCGTTTCAATGGCCATTCGCGAAGCGGCCGCGCGGTTGGCCGAAACCAGTGATACGGCCCGCCTCGATGCAGAATTGCTGATGGCGGAGGCGCTCGGGGTTAGCCGCTCCGATATGTTGCTGCGCCATACAGGCGATCAGGCTCCGCCATCCTTTGCACAATTGGTCCAGCGCCGCGCAGCCCATGAGCCGGTCGCCTATATCCTGGGGCATCAGGAATTCTACGGACGCAGCTTCATCGTCACTTCCGATGTCCTGATCCCGCGCGGGGATAGCGAGAGCGTGGTGGATACTGCGCTGGAATTCATGCCAGACCGGGGCCGTATCCTGGATTGCGGCACCGGATCGGGCGCGTTGCTGCTGACTTTGCTGGCGCAGCGCCCAGCGGCGGAAGGGGTCGGGATCGATAAATCACTCGGTGCGCTGGGCGTTGCGGCGGCCAATGCAGCCCGGCTGGGGGTACAGGACCGGGCGCATATTCTGCACCTCGATTGGCACGAAGCCGATTGGAGCGGCGGGCTCGGCCGGTTCCATTTGATCATTGCGAATCCGCCCTACGTGGAAACGGGAGCGGATATTTCGCCTTCGGTC
>JAGXGU010000107.1 GCA_024636575.1 Altererythrobacter sp. | reverse complement strand
TCCGAACCTGATGGTAGGTTCCCACGCGTTACGCACCCGTGCGCCACTAACCCCGAAGGGTTCGTTCGACTTGCATGTGTTAGGCATGCCGCCAGCGTTCGTTCTGAGCCAGGATCAAACTCTCAAGTTTGTGTCACGAACAATCCAGCACGATCCGAAGATCGCTAACTGAAAAGCCCGAATTTTAGGAGCCGATACCTGCACTTGTCAAACGTATATGGATACATAGGACATGTCCAAACCACCAAGGCGTGAGCCAGGATGGAATGTTAAGGCATCGACTTGATTAACCGGTATCCGGAGCCTAAAAGCCCCCGGACCGGGCGCCGTCGCCCACATGTCCCTTCATCTATAACTAACAATGTCAAAGAGCCATCCAACATAAGAAGCGGACAACTAGGGTTCCCCGATTTTGAAACCGGGGGACTGGTTGTCCGTTTATACTGGCGACCGAGGCGTTTGAGGCGGTTTAAACCGTCCGTTCCGCTCCGGTGAGATGGCTTCTACTGGCGACCTCCGATTGGGTCAACGGGTTTTTGCAATTTTATTTCAATGACCATCAAAAAGGCTGGAATTCTGCGGGTTCTAGCTTCTTGATAAGGTCACGATCCTGCTCTTCCAGTCGGGAAAACTGGGCGATCGGGCGGGCGGGCAGGCCAGAATCACGCGGGAATTCGGTGAATCGGCCCCGACTCCCGAGTCTGCAGGCTGCGATTTATTCATGATTCCCGGTTATCACGCAAATCGCGATGCAACAGGCCCCTGAATCATACCGAGACACTGCCGCGACTGGCTTCTCGTCTGTCGGCGATGCGGGTTTCGGCGCACGTGTGCGCAGCGCAATGGCCTGGCGGTGGGGCACACAGGTCCTTGCGCAAGTCATTACCTGGGGCTCCACCCTTGCAGTGGTGCGGCTGCTCGACCCCAGCGACTACGGCCTGTTCGCGATGACGCAGGTGGTTCTTGCTGCTTTGGCGTTCCTGAATGGCTACAGTTTCGCCACTTCCCTTATCCAGGCGCCCAGAGTCGACAACCGCAAGATATCGCAAGTTTTCGGGATGCTGATTCTGGCCAATGGCCTGATCGCATCGGCCCAGTTCCTGCTCGCCCCTTATATAGCAGCCTATTACGGCCAGCCGATCGTCGCCGATATGTTGCAGGTGCAGGCGGCATTATTCCTGACCGTACCGTTTGTCGCCCTTCCCTCCGCATTGCTTGCGCGGAAGATCGAATTTCGCAATCAGGGCGTGGTCAATCTGATGTGCGCGGCGGTGGGCGCCAGTGTCGCTCTGTACCTAGCCTGGCGGGGCTACGGCGTCTGGGCGCTGGTCTATGCCCCCATCGCAATGGCGGTCACCCGGGCACTCGGTCTCACGATCGTAGCCCGCTTGCTGGTGTGGCCAAGTTTCAACTTTCGCGGGGCACGGGACATATTGTCCTTCGGCGGCGCATTGACGCTGTGCCAGCTGTTCTGGATCATCCAGAGCCAGAGCGATATCTTCATCGCAGGGCGCGCCTTCGATACGCATGATCTCGGTCTCTATTCAGAAGCACTTTTCCTTACCCTGATCGTAACCGGCAGGTTCCTGCCGCCGATCAACGAAGTGGCCTTCCCCGCCTATGCAGAGCTGCACAAGCTGGGCAAGCCGATGGCACCTTTCTTCCTGCGCACCATGCGCACCGTGTTGCTGGTGACCGCCCCGATCTATGTCGGCCTGGCACTGACGGCGGATGCGGCGGTCCTGACTCTGTTCGGCCCAAAATGGTCGGAGATGGCACCGATCGCTGCGGGCCTGGCCATCGCAATGCCGGCGATGGCGCTGCAGATCGTCTGCTCCCCTGCGACCAATGCAATGGGATCACCGCGCATATATGTCACCACCAGCGCGATCGGTGCCGTGATCTATCCGGCTGTATTCCTGATCGGCATTGCCTATGGCCCGATGGGGCTGGTTTACGCATGGTGGGTTGCGGCCCCGACATTATTGCTGGCGACCTTGGTGCTGACCCTGCCCGCTGTCGGGCTGACCTTTGGCAAGCTGATTCTGGAATTGCTGCCCGTGGGATTGGCTTGCGCAGTGATGGCGATTGCTGTCACTATATTGAAGGCCGGTATCGGCGCTGCCCCGCCGCCGATGCAATTGCTGCTGGTGATACCATTCGGAGCCTTCGCCTACGGCGCGACGATCTGGTTCGGCTGGCCCCCGCTGCTGCGCGAAACATGGGCGATGCTGCGCAAAGGAAAAGATGCGCCGATCCCTGCCTGAGATCATCGGTTCTGATTTGGTGGCAAGGCGCCACCGTGGTAAGGTGGCTTCAGCGCCGCAAGGTGAAGATGCGGCCGTTGGAGAGGACGCGTGATTTCAGCCCCGTTGTTTGCTGCTGTTCTGGCTACCGGCGTCGCCGCGTCGCAGCCAGCCATCCTGCCGCCGATGCCGGACATTCACGAAGCGATCGCCGAGCTGCCGAATTTCGACATTGCGACTGATGCAGAAATCGTGATCAGCACGGCAGACAGGTATGATCGGATGACCGTGCCGGTCACGGTGGGAGGGCAGGGACCTTTCCGTTTCCTGATCGACACCGGATCGCAGGCAACTGTCGTCACGCGGGGCCTGAGTGACAGGCTCCAATTGGAAATCATTGGAAACGCTGTTGTCGTCGGGATGGCGAGCCGCGTGCCGGTGCAATTGGTCGAACTGAACGGCCTGGAATTCGCGGCCCGGGTGTTCGACAATGTCTCCGCCCCGCTGCTGGAAGCGCGCAATGTCGGTGCGGACGGCATCCTCGGGCTGGACAGTTTGCAAGACATGCGGGTGATGATCGACTTCCGCGCCGAAACGATCGCGGTTGATACGGCCAAACAATTGGGCGGCAACAGTGGCTTTGAAATCGTCGTGCGCGCCCGCCGCAAACTGGGGCGCCTGATCATAACCGACGCGGTGATTGACGGGGTCAGGACCTCGGTCATCATAGATACCGGCGCGCAATCAAGCATCGGCAACCTGGCGTTACGGCGTAAATTGCGCGGCCGCGACGAAGGGGCTTCCACCGCAACGGATGTCAATGGCGGCACGGTGGTTGGCACGGTAGTGGTCGCCAAGTCATTGAAGATCAAGAGCATGCAACTGACGAACACCGCAATCACTTTCTCTGACAGCCCTGCGTTTGACGCTCTGGGTCTGGGTGATCGCCCTGCCTTGATCCTGGGGATGAGCAATTTGCGTCTGTTCGACCGGGTCGCCATCGATTTCGAATCACGGCAAGTTCTGTTCGACGTGCCTTCCGAGGCCCTGTCAGGCGCCCTCCCCATCCGGGCGAGATCAGCCACTCGGTTATAATCTGGCGTGGTGCTTTGGTGCACTGACCCAGGATACCTGACATTGTCGCCATTGCGCATTTGCGCGCGGGGCACCAAATGCATCGCCGATGCCACCTGATTTTCCCACCCCCACCCCTGCCAATCACGATAGCTGGAGAACGCTGAAGCGGTTCCTCCCCTATCTTTGGCCGAGTGATAATGCCGTTCTGAAGCGCCGGATCGTGGTTGCCATCGCGCTGGTGCTTGCAGGCAAGGCGACAACGCTGCTGCTGCCGTTCGCCTATAAGAACGCGGTCGATACAATGACCACGGCCAGCAACGAGGCGATGATGGTCGCGGGGGCGCTGGTCCTCGCCTATGCGCTCGGCCGGTTCACCAGCGTGGTGTTCGACAATCTGCGCAACATCACTTTCGAACGGGTCGGTCAGGACGCCATCCGCCAACTGGCCGAAGACGTGTTCCACCGGCTCCACCGGCTGAGCCTGCGGTTCCACCTGTCGCGGCGCACGGGGGAGATCACCAAGACAATTGACCGCGGAACCAAGAGCATCAACACGATGCTATATTTCCTGCTGTTCAATATCGCGCCCACGATCATCGAACTGGTTGCAGTGGCGGTGATTTTCTACATCAATTTCGGGCTCGGACTGGTGCTGGCGACCGCCCTGACGGTGGTCACCTATATCTCCGTCACGCGCTGGATTACCGAATGGCGCACCAAGCTGCGCGCGGAAATGAACGATCTCGATGGCCGTGCCCATTCGCGCGCTGTCGATTCGTTGCTTAATTACGAAACGGTCAAATATTTCGGCGCCGAACGCCGCGAGGAGGAACGCTATGCCGCATCCACCCGCGCCTATGCCGAAGCCGCAATCAAATCGGAAAACTCACTCGGCCTGCTGAACATTACGCAGGCGCTGATCACCAATTTGCTGATGGGCGGCGCGATGGCCTATACTGTCTGGGGCTGGAGCCAGGGGCTCCTGACGGTCGGCGATCTGGTGTTCGTGAACACCTATCTGATGCAGCTGTTCCGGCCATTGGACATGCTCGGCTTCGTCTATCGCACTGTCCGGCAGGGGTTGATCGACATGGCCGCGATGTTCCAGCTGATGGACAGCGAGGTTGAAGTGGAGGACCGCCCGGGCGCGCCCGCGCTTGCCATCCGCCAGCCGACGATCACCTTCGATAATGTGGTGTTCGGATACGACCCAGACCGCACCATCCTGCATGGCCTGTCATTCCATGTCCCGGTCGGCGGCCATATCGCGATTGTCGGGCCGTCCGGCGCAGGCAAGAGCACCATCGCGCGGTTGCTGTTCCGGTTTTACGATCCCTGGTCCGGCCGAATCCTGATCGACGGGCAGGACATTGCCGAAGTCACCCAGGCCAGCCTGCGCGCCGCCATCGGGATCGTCCCGCAGGACAGCGTGCTATTCAACGACACCATCAGATACAACATCGCCTATGGCCGTGAAGGTGCATCTGATGAAGATGTGCTAGCCGCGGCGCAGGGCGCGGCAATCCTCCCCTTCATCGAAAAGCTGCCCAAGGGTTTCGATACCGAAGTTGGCGAACGCGGCCTGAAGCTATCCGGCGGCGAGAAACAGCGGGTCGCGATTGCGCGTACGTTGGTCAAGAACCCGCCGATCCTGGTACTGGATGAAGCCACTAGCGCGCTCGATTCCCGCACCGAGCAGGACATTCTCGCCACATTGCACCGCGTGTCGGAAAACCGCACCAGCCTGTCCATCGCCCACCGCCTGTCGACCATTGCCGATGCAGACGAAATTCTGGTCCTCAATGAGGGCCGGGTGGCAGAACAGGGCAGCCATGCGGCTTTACTGGAACGCAGCGGGCTTTATGCCGATATGTGGAGCCGACAGCAGAGCGAAAGCGGAGCGGAAGCCGAAATCGCCGAATAGATCCGGCCGAAGTCCCGCGTCCGACCTGATGGCCGCTATTCCACGGGCTTGCGCAGTGTCGGACCGGATGGGTCTGGGGCAGCAATTGCTAAAATCATGCCATAAGGCATATTCTCGGTGATGCGGCTGAGAAAATGATCGTACAGATAGGCAATGCCCGAACGCCCTTCGGGATCACGCTTCGGTCTGACATCGGACCGGATCGAGGTGGTAACCTTCCCGATGCCCCGCTTGAGGAGCGCGATGACGCGCAAGCCTTGGGCCGGTGCACAACAAGATCCAGTCCTGCTTTTGGCTATTCAGCTGCTGGAAACCGCTCGAACCTTGGCAGGTCCTTCAGAGTCTCCTCCCAGCCTAGTGCATCCGCCATCTGGACATGGGCCTGCGGAGGATAGTCTTCCGGCGCGTCGAGAGTCGCGGTCTGGATGTCGACCAGGCCGGGCAAGGCGTTTTCGTTGATGTACCACAGGCCGGTGCCGCAGGTTCCGCAGAAGAAGCGCTGCGCGTCGGCGGAGGAATCGTACTGCACGGGCGTGCCCTGCTCGACCGCGAAATCGTCGGCCGCTACGGCGATCCAGGCCACGCAGTCGCCCCCGCACAGCGTCGGCAATCGGCGCAGTGGCATACCGCACTGTGCCGCACTCCGCCGCGAAAACTGTAGACGATTGCGCCGCAGTGGCAGCGTCCGGTGGGCATGGCAGTTCTCCTCAGGAACGGGAACGCGATGCTAGCACGAAATGCGGATCAGAGAATGTATTTCGAAAGGTCGCTGTCACGCGCCAATTCTGTCAGCCGTTCGCGCACATAGGCGGCGTCGATAGTGATGGTCTGGCCCTTCAGGTCCTCGGCCTCGAAGCTGACATCCTCGATCAGCTTTTCCATCACCGTCTGCAAGCGGCGCGCACCGATGTTCTCGACGCTTTCGTTCACCTGCGCCGCGATCTTGGCGACTTCGGCGATGGCGTCCTCGGTAATTTCCAGCGTGACATCTTCGGTGCCGATCAGCGCCTTGTACTGCGTGACCAGATTGGCCCGGGTTTCGGACAGGATGCGGACGAAATCCTCCTCCGTCAGCGCGCGCAGCTCCACCCGGATCGGCAGGCGGCCCTGCAATTCGGGCAACATGTCGGATGGTTTGGCGACATGGAACGCACCGCTGGCAATAAACAGCACATGGTCGGTCTTCATCGGGCCATATTTGGTCGAGACCGTCGTGCCTTCGATCAGCGGCAGCAGATCACGCTGGACGCCTTCCCGGCTGACCGATCCGCCGCGCACATCGCTGACTGCGATCTTGTCGATTTCATCGAGGAAGACGATCCCATTGGTTTCCGCATTGGCCAACGCCACGCGCGCGACATCGTCCTGGTCGAGGCGCTTTTCCGCCTCCTCGTCGACCAGCTTGTCCCACGCATCGGGAACTTTCAGCTTGCGCCGTTTGGTGTTGGTCTTGCCGAACGCCTTGCCCATCATGTCGGAAAGGTCGATCATCCCCATGCCGCCGCCCATGCCCGGTATTTCCATCGGCGCCGAGGGGCTGTCCTGAACCTCGATCTCGACCTCGACATCGTTCATCGCGTTCTGGACGATCCGTTCGCGAAAACTTTCGCGAGTCGCTTCAGAGGCGTTTTCGCCCACTAGCGCTATCAGCAACCGGTCCATCGCCGCCTTGGATGCAGCCTCGCGAACGGCCTCGCGGCGATTGTCCTTCTCCAGCCGGATCGCATCCTCCACCAGGTCGCGGGCGATCTGGTCGACATCGCGGCCGACATAGCCGACTTCGGTGAATTTGGTCGCCTCGATCTTCACGAAAGGTGCATCGGCCAGCTTCGCCAGACGGCGGCTGATCTCGGTCTTGCCGCAGCCGGTGGGGCCGATCATCAGGATGTTCTTGGGTGTGACCTCGTCGCGCAGATCATCGCCCAGGCGCTGACGGCGCCAGCGGTTGCGCATGGCCACTGCAACAGCGCGCTTCGCGTCCTTCTGGCCGATGATATGTTCGTCAAGCGCAGCGACGATCGCTTTGGGGGTGAGCATTTCGGTCATTTCAGTTCCACATTGTCCGTTTGTGTCGAGCGAAATCGAGACATTCCGCGCACTGGTATCTCGGCTTAGCCCTGCATGAACGGGGAGGTGTCAGATTACTTCCAGCGTAACACGGTCATTGGTAAAGACGCAGACTTCGGCAGCCACAGCCATGGCGGCGCGGGCGATTTTTTCGGCATCATCTTCGTACGGATCGAGTGCGCGGGCGGCCGACAGGGCATAATTTCCGCCCGAGCCAATGGCCGCAACGCCGGCTTCTGGTTCCAGCACATCACCATTGCCGGTCAGCACCAGCATGACCTCCGCATCGGCCACGATCATCAGCGCTTCCAGATTGCGGAGATATTTATCGGTCCGCCAGTCTTTCGCCATTTCCACCGCAGCGCGCATCAATTGCCCTCGGTGCTGTTCCAGCTTTTTCTCAAGTCGTTCGAACAGGGTGAATGCGTCTGCGGTTGCCCCGGCAAAACCGGCGATGACCTTGCCCTTTTCCGGGCCGCCTTCGCCAATCCGGCGCACTTTGCGCGCATTGGGCTTCATCACCGTGTTGCCCATGGAGACTTGTCCGTCCCCCGCGATCACGGTCTTGCCGCCCTTCTTCACACCGATGATGGTTGTTCCGTGCCATTGCACGAGCCCGTGCGGGTTTCTGCTATCGTCCATGGCGCAGATATGGTGCCTGGCGAATATTGATCAAGCACCGGCCCGCAACATCAGGCCATAAAGCCGGCAAGCCCGCCCTTATACCCCGGGACCGCCGGGACCGCCGGGGCCACCGCCCGCGCCGACCTGGCCGATATTGCCGAACAGATCTTCGAAGAACCCGCGTTCGCGGCCAAGCGTCGGTGTTGAATCCCCTTCGGGCGACAGATACGCAACCTGATCAACACCGGACCGGTCTGCCGAAATGACATTACCCGCCGCATCAAACCGAATCGCCAATATGGAATGCTCGATGATTTTTGGCCGGGCGAAAGGTTTGCGGCCGGTAATGCTGGAAACGTAATACCACGTCGGACTGCCATATTGGCTGGTAAAGGTCGGGCGGCCCAGTGTGCCTTCGACCGAACGCTGGTTATCAATTCCTGACTGAACCGCATTGGTCAGGCTCTGGTCCGCCATATATCCGCGGTTTTCGCGGATTGAAGTGCAACCGCCTGCCGTCAGCGCGATGGCCAATACCAGACCTGCCCCGATCGCTTTACCTGCCTTCATCAAAAACCAACCTTCTCAAAAAAATCTCACTGCTTTGAATAGTGCTGATAGGCCCTATATCGAAGCGAAGCCATAAGGGCATGTCGCCTGCCATGCAATGTAGCCATTAGGCGAATCTGCAGAACTTACCCTAACCAGCTGGTGGCGTGTGCCATTGGCATGGAGCTGCCGGGTTGAATTGCCTATTAACGAAACAACCATCCGATCCATCAATTACGGAAAAATGAATGTCCTTCTTGTCCCGATTATTTGGCACAGAGCCCGATCCCAAGGAAGCGTTTCGTCCGCTGTGGCAGCGCATCGTCGAGTTGGCGCGGGAACCGGAATGGTACCGGGATTGCGGCGTGCCAGACACAGTCGATGGCCGCTATGACATGATCACAACTGTGCTGGCGGTGGTCTTGATCCGGATGGAAAAATCACCCGAACTGATGACACCATCGGTGCATCTGACCGAATTGTTCGTCGATGATATGGACGGGCAATTGCGTGAACAGGGCATCGGTGATCCCGCGTTGGGCAAATATATGGGCAGGATGATGTCCGCCATGGGCGGGCGGCTGGGCGCATTTCGTGATGCCTTTGCCGCCGACAGGACATCTGTAGAAGCCGCAATTGCGCGCAACCTCACCC
>JAGXGU010000012.1 GCA_024636575.1 Altererythrobacter sp. | reverse complement strand
TATTCTCGACGTGTGGTTCGACAGCGGCTGCACCCATGCTTTCGTTCTCGAATCAGCCGAATGGCCCGAACTGCAATCTCCCGCCGATCTCTATCTGGAAGGCAGCGACCAGCATCGCGGCTGGTTCCAGTCCAGCCTCCTCGAAAGCTGCGGCACGCGGGGCCGTGCGCCGTACAAGGCGGTGCTGACCCACGGGTTCACCATGGACCAAAAGGGCTTCAAGATGTCGAAATCGCTCGGCAACACCATCAGCCCGCTGAAGGTGATGGAGCAATATGGCGCGGATATCATCCGGCTGTGGGCGCTCAGTGTCGATTTCACTGAAGATCACCGGATCGGCGATGAAATCCTCAAAGGCGTCGGCGACAGTTACCGCAAATTGCGCAACACCTTCCGCTACATGCTCGGCGCGCTGGAGGGATATTCCGACGCCGAAGCACTCGCCATAGAGGAAATGCCCGAGCTGGAGCGCTATGTTCTCGCGCTGTTGGGCGAACTCGATGCCAAGTTGCGCCGCGCGGTCGATGATTTCGACTTCAACGCCTACACCCGCCTGCTGACCGACTTCTGCAACGAAGACCTGTCGGCGTTCTATTTCGATATCCGCAAGGACCGCCTCTATTGCGACGCGCCCGGCAGCATCAAACGCCGCGCCAATCGGACGGTAATGGACATCCTGTTCCACGCCCTCGTCCGTTACGCCGCGCCAGTGCTGGTCTTCACTTCCGAGGAAGTCTGGGGAACGCGTTTCCCCGATGCGGAGAGCGTGCATCTGCTGGAATGGCCGGAGGTTCCGGTAGCATCGGCAGATAATTCCCGCTGGGACAATTTGCGTGAGTTGCGCGAGAGGGCGATGGAAGCCATCGAGCCGCTGCGCCGTGAGAAAACAATCCGTTCGGGGCTTGAGGCAGCGGTTTCTGTGCCAGCCGATTCCGTGCCCGAGGGCTTTACCGACGGTGATCTGGCCGAATTGTTCATCACCGCGTCAGTTACACGCGGCCAAGGAGCAGACGTGACTGTTACCCGCACCGATCATCACAAATGCGGCCGCTGCTGGCGGCTCCTGCCCGAAGTGGCGGAAGACGGCGATCTATGCGCGCGCTGCGATGATGCCGTGACGGAAATGGATGCATCGGCATGAACCCGGTAATGCGTAATCGCCTGATCGGCCTGTTCATCGCGCTCGGCATTTTTGCTTCGGACCAATATGTCAAATGGCTGGTGGTCGGCCCGCTCGATCTGCGCGGCCAGCCGGACGGCGTGATTGGCCTGCTGCCGTTCTTCGACCTGCGCTGGACCCAGAATTTCGGCGTGTCGCTCGGCATGTTCGAAGCCACATCCATAGAAGCGCGCTGGATCCTGGTGGCCGTTACCGCCGGCATCGCGCTGGTGGTGACCATCTGGATGCTGCGCGAGAAGCTGTTTGGCGACATTATCGGCCTCGCCCTGATTCTCGGCGGCGCGCTGGGTAATATCAAGGACCGGTACGAACTTGGTTACGTGATCGATTATGCCGATCTGCATTTCGGCACGTTCCGCCCCTTCCTGATTTTCAACATTGCCGACGCGGCTATCACCATCGGCGTGGTCATCATCCTTGCCCGATCCTTCTTCCTCCGCGATAAGAGCGGTACAGACACTAGTGAAGCGGCGCCAAATGCTGCGGAGAGCTGATATGGTTAAGACAAATACACTGATCCTTCTGGGCGCTGGCTGCGCCATGCTGTCTGCTTGCGGCGGTGACGGCGGCATTCTGGGCCGCGACCGGCCCGATGAATTTGCTGTGCAGCGGCAGGCACCCCTGGTGGTCCCACCTGATTTCAATCTGGTGCCGCCCGCCCCCGGCGCGCCGCGCCCGACCGAAGACGCGGCTTCCTCGCAGGCGCTGGACGCATTGTTCGGCGGCCCGGCAGCGCGCAGCGGCGTGGAACAGTCGGCAATCCAGAAGGCCGGCACCGCCGATCCTGGTATCCGTTCATCAGTGGGCGATGCGGGAACCAACACCGTGGCCAAAGGCCGCGTAACCCGCGACATTATCGCCGCGCCTGAGGGTGACGGTCAGGTAACGCAGGCTGTTATCCCGGGTTGAGGGCGCTTTTCAGTCAGACAAGTAAAGGGCTCGCTTGATCGCGGGCCCTTTTTCATTCCGGCTCCATTTCCCTTGCGGGCCGTTCGTCCGTCACCAATAATTTGTCGATCTTGCGGTGATCCATGTCGATCACCTCGAATCGCCAGCCCTGTGCCTTGAAGATTTCGCCCTCTACCGGCAATTTCTTGATCACCGACAGCACATAGCCGGCAGCGGTAGCAAATTCACGGTCGTCGCCATATTCCAGCCCCAGCCGGTCTGCCAGATCATCTGCGGACAAGGCGCCTGACACCAGCAGCGATCCATCGGCGCGCTCGACTATGCCCGGCTCGTCGCCTTCATCCTGATCGCTGGCAAAATGGCCGACCAGCGCAGTCAAAAGATCAACAGGCGTGACGATGCCTTCCAGATGGCCGTACTCGTCATGCACAATCGCCATGGCCACTTCCGATTGCTGCAATGCGCGCAAGGCGTCGAGCGCATCCAGCTGGTCGGGAATTATCACTGGCTTGCCCATAAGCTTGGCGAGTGAAACCGTCTTGCCCGCCACCAGCAATGCCAAGACTTCGCGCACCTTCACCACGCCGACAATCTTGTCCGGCGAGCCATCCGCCACTGGCAGCAGGGAATGCGGGCTGTCCTCGATCGCAGCCTGAATCGCCGCCATGTCGTCAGACAGATCAACCCAGTCGAGCTCCGTCCGGGGGGTCATCAATTCGCGTACCGGACGGTCAACCATCCGCACTACACCCGCCAGGATCTGATGCTGCTCCGCTTCGATCACCCCCTGATGGGTTGCATCGGCGAAAATCATATGCAGTTCTTCGGCAGTGACATTGCCTTCCCCCGCCGGGCGCACCCCCAGTAAGCGGACCAATACGCCAGAGCTTTTGTCCAGAACCCACACCACCGGAGCAGCCACACGGGCCAGAAAAGCCATCGGGCGGGCCATCACCAGAGAAATCGGGATTGCATTGCGCAGGGCCACCTGCTTCGGCACCAGTTCGCCGATAACCAGGCTGAAATAGGTGGTCAGCGCGATGACAACTGCAAAGCCTGCATTGTCGGCATAATCCGCCGGCATCCCCAGATAGGCCAGGCGTTCGCCAACCGGGCCGCCCAGGCTGGCCCCTGAATAAGCGCCGGCAATGATTCCGATCAGGGTAATGCCGATTTGCACGGTGGACAGGAATTTACCCGGGTCGGCAGCCAGCCCCATCACGGTTCTTGCCGCTTTACTGCCTTGCCTGGCGGCTGCGCGCAGTTTCGCCGTCCGCGCTGACACGATCGCCAGTTCGGACATGGCGAAGATGCCATTGAGCACGATCAATGCGCCGATGATGATCAGGTCTGGCCATGGAAAGGGTGTCACCTGCACATCGCTAGCACAATTGCAGCGTTGCGCCACCATTCAGCGTGCAATCAGTTCCGGACAGGCAAGCAAACACAGGCCGAATATTCGAATCGGGAACAGTCTGTGATTTGGATAGTTGAAGGCCTACAACGCAGGTGGGTGCGGAGTAACCAATTTACGTGCCTGGGGCACAATAAGAGGAAGGAACTTCCCTATGAAGAATTCACGGATTTTCGTATCGAGTCTGGCAGCGCTGTCGCTGGTAACAGTATCTGGCTGCGTTACAGACCCTAATACGGGCGAAAAGAAGGTTTCGCGCACCGCCATCGGCGGTGTCGGCGGCGCGGTTCTCGGCGGATTGCTGGGCGGCGTTATCGGCGGCAAGACCGGGCGCATCATCGGTGCCGGTGTCGGCGGTGTTGCTGGCGGAGTTGTCGGCTACAAGATGGATCAGCAGATCAAGGAACTGAAGGAACAGACCGCCGGTTCCGGCGTGGATGTTACGGAAACCGATGGCGGGTCGGCCATCCTGGTCAATTTGCCCGACGGCGTTACCTTCGCCACCGGTAGCTACACCATCAACCAGACGTTCCGGAATACGCTGGATAGGGTTGCTGCCAGCATGGTTCAGTACCCCGACAGCCTGATCGACGTGTATGGCTACACCGATTCGACCGGTTCGACCGCGTTCAACCAGCGTCTGTCCGAACAGCGCGCGCAGGCAGTGGCAAATTATCTTGCCTCTCGGGGTGTTTCATCCGCCCGCATCCGTTCGCAGGGCTTCGGTGAAGATCCGAACTATTTCGTGGGTGACAACAATACCGATTACGGCCGGTCGCTGAACCGCCGGGTCGAAATCAAGATCATTCCGGTCACGCAGGAAGATGTCGCCGCAGCAAGAGCGGCGCAATAATCACCATTCGCGAATTCGGAGCATTTGAGTTCCGCACAGCGATTGCAAAAGGGTCGGCCGGAAGGTCGGCCCTTTTTTGTGGGCCGGTCCTGTTCTGACTCGAACTCTCCAACATTGAAAACACGGGCTTTAATCCGAACAAAAAGGCGGACTCGAATCGAAGTCCTTCCCCCTCTCCTCTTCTGGCACCATTATAACTGAAAGCACTGAGACCCTTGGGAAATCGTCGGTAAGACGGTCCCCTGAGCGTGCCTGCTACGGGAAACTGCTACGGGAAATGCCAAAAGGCGTTTTCCTTCGAGGCGAGCAATTCTACTTCAGGCGCACCATACCGACCGACGCTCAGGCACTGCTGAAGCGGCTCGAAATCTGGAAGTCGCTGCGAACCGTTAGCGGCCATAGGGTTAGAGTATTGCATGACGCGATCAACAAGTTGGCATTTGCCGACATTGATATGATGCATTTGATATCGGCCACAGGATCGGCCACAGGATCGGCCATTTAAGTTGACAGAAATCAGAAAGACGCTGAAATCTGGTATTCCCCAAGCAGGGAAATGGCCCTGTATTGAGCAAAAAGATCGGCCAAATAATGCCAGATTTTGAGAATGTGCAAAAGATCGAGCCGGCCTTTTTAGAGGAGATGATCCCGAGCCAGATCACAGATATCATCGCCGACCTGACCTCGGCGGCGGGAAATCTGGGTCGTTCTCTCCATCCTCGCTCGGCAACCAATCTCGCCGATGCCGTCAGGATGATGAATACCTATTACAGCAACCTGATCGAGGGCCATAACACCCGGCCTCGTGACATAGAACGCGCACTCAAGGGCGAGTTCGACAACGACAAGCTGACGCGCAGCCTGCAACTCGAAGCCACCGCGCATATCAGGCTGCAATCAGAGATCGACGCCCTGTTCGCGTCAGGCGAGTTACCCGAACCCGCATCGGGCGATTGGCTGCGATCCCTTCATCGGGACTTCTACAGGGACGCGCCAAAGGAAATGCTGCTCATAAAGAGCGAAAGGCGTGAGTTCATGATGGTGCCCGGCGAGTGGCGCTCAAAGCTTGAGCATGATGTGGAAGTCGGATTGCATCTGCCCCCTTCGAGCGAGCGCGTCGCCAATTTCATGCAGCACTTCGAACGCCGCTTTCGCATGGAGAGAATGGGGACCGGTCAGCGCCTCGTCGCAATGGCGGGGGCTCACCACCGGTTCAATTACATCCATCCCTTTCCTGACGGCAATGGCAGGATTAGCAGACTGATGAGCTACGCGATGGCGCATAAAGCCGGTATCGGATCGCACGGCTTGTGGTCGATTTCTCGCGGACTTGCGCGAGGAATGGAGAGCCGGGCAGAATATAAGCGCTATATGCAGCACGCCGATAGCCCACGCCAAGGCGACAGGGATGGGCGTGGCAATCTATCGCAGAAAGCCCTCATTGAGTTCACGGAATGGTTCCTAAAGGTGTGTCTCGATCAGATAACATTCATGGGTAGCCTGTTCGATCTGGCCCCGCTCGCGCGGAGGTTGCGACGCTACGCCGATTTGCAAGACTGGAAGCCGGAAGCAGGCGATCTGCTCGAAGAAGCCCTGATGCGGGGCGAGTTCGAACGCGGTGATGCGCCGCGTATAACCCGGCTGCCTGAGCGGACGGCCCGCCGTGTGCTGAAAGATGTGATCGAAGTTGGACTCTTAGCATCGGAAACCGAGAAGGGTCCGGTATCGCTGCGCTTCCCGACGAAGAGTTTGGATATCCTTTTCCCCACGCTCTACCCGGAAGCATAAGATACCAATAGCAGCTGCCAAAACGGCAAGGCCCCCACACGGCCCCATCTCAGTTGTCCCAGCCCGCTTTTCCATGCGGGTCTGAACAATCGAATATACAATATTCAAAGAGTCTATATCGTCTCCAGATATTCGCCGCGAGATAGCCCGCTGGAAAAACATATTGGAGTTCGAATTTGGCTGAATCTGTAGCGAGAACGGGTCCTGATTTAGACAATCTCAGAGCCTGATTCGAAAGTTTGTCATGCATAGCAATACCTTGCGGTTCTGCGCGTAAGCATGCGGATTGAGGCTATGAGCGCCCATGCGGTTGAGCTTTCGATGGATCGTTCCCAGTCTTTGGCCAATCGCCTGCACCGCCCTAGCCATGCGAAGGTGCGCTCGACGACCCAGCGGCGTGGGAGGAGGACGAAGCCCTTGGCGGTATCGGAGCGTTTGATGATCTCGATGGTCCAGCTTCCATGAGCCTTGAGCGCGTCCCTGAGCTTGTCTCCGGCGTAGCCGCCATCGGCGAACACATGGCGCAACCAGGGGAAACGGAAGCGCACCGCTTTGAGCACATCGACCGCGCCGTCACGGTCCTGGATATCGGCCGCGTGGACGAGGATGAAGATCAGGAATCCGCAGGTGTCGGTGAGAATGTGGCGCTTGCGACCCCTGATTTTCTTGCCCGCATCATAGCCCCAAACCCCGCCGCTTTCCGTGGTTTTGACGCTCTGGCTGTCGATCACCCCGGCCGATGGCGAGGCCTCGCGGCCCTCGATCTCGCGCAGGTTCATCACCAGCACGGCGTTGATCGTCTCGAACAGTCCGGCGTTGCGCCAAGCGTAAAAGTACCGGCGCACCGTCGAAACCGGAGGGAAGCATTTTGGCAGCATCCGCCACGCGCCGCCGCTCGATGCAACGTAAAGCAGCGCGTTCACAACCTCGCGCATGTCCGTCGTGCGCCGTCGCCCGCCAGACTTCGCAGGCGGGATGAAAGGCGCTGTCAGCGTCCACTCGCGGTCCGTCAAATCGCTTGGATATCGCAAACTTTCCCGGTTATATTCGGCCCGAGCAATACCAGTCCATCCCATCGATTCCTCCATCTTCTCGACAAAGAAGGCTGAATCACAAGATGCTGGTATTGCTCAACTACTTTCGGATCGGGCTCTCAGGAACCCCCAAACGGGCTTTGGCAGCAAGAGTTACCGCAGATATATTCTCGGGATATTGCTCACGGTCTATATTTTCAACTTCATTGATCGCACGATCATCAACATATTGACCGAGCCGATCAAGGAATCATTCGGGGTTGAAG
>JAGXGU010000106.1 GCA_024636575.1 Altererythrobacter sp. | reverse complement strand
GGCAGGGCAAGCACCAGCGCGGCGATGCTCTTGGCCCACAGGGCGCGTTCGTCGAACAACCGCAGAACCAGCCACATGGCAAAGGTAATCGCGACCCCGGCCAAGCTGACCAGCGCCCGCCGGAACATCAGTTCATTCTGCATTTCCAGCCCGACAATGCTGCCGCGCAGTGTCGTCAGCAGGAAATAGCACAGCCACAGCCCCACCATGGAGGCAAGAACGACACGCAAGGGCAGACGCACCGGGGCAGATTTGATCGATTCGGTGAAATTCATGACGCCATCATCTAGGCCCTGCACGCAGGCACATACCAGCGCCGTGGTCGAGCGGGCAGCGACCTTCGTCGAGCATCTGTCAATTTACCGGCTGGAATGTCCCCTGCTCCGTTGATCAGGTCCCGGGCAGCAGATGTTCTCGCGCGATTTTTTCCTTCCAATAGGCAGGGGCAATGGTGTGGACATTGTTGCCCTCGCTATCCACCGCGACGGTTACCGGCATGTTTTCGACCGTGAATTCATAGATCGCCTCCATCCCCAGATCTTCGAAGGCCACCACTTTGGCTGCCTTGATCGCGCGGCTGACCAGATAGGCAGCGCCGCCGGTGGCCATCAGATAGGCGACCTTGTTTTCGGAAATCGCCTGCACTGCGCCCTGCCCGCGTTCTGCCTTGCCGATCATCAGCAACAGCCCGAGATCGAGCATCATCCGGGTGAATTTATCCATTCGGGTGGCGGTGGTCGGGCCGGCGGGGCCAACCGCTTCGCCCATGATCGGATCAACCGGCCCGACATAATAGATCGCGCGGCCGGCAAAGCTGACCGGCAGTTCTTCGCCCTTGGCCATCATCTCCGCGATCCGTTTATGCGCCGCATCGCGGCCGGTCAGCATCTTGCCCGACAGCAGCAGCCGGTCGCCAATCTTCCAGGTCTGTACTTCTGCGGGCGTGATTGAATCGAGATTGACCCGCTTGGCCGCTTCGTCGGGCTGCCAATCGACATCGGGCCAATCATCCAGCCTGGGCACTTCAAGAAAGGTCGGGCCGGACCCGTCCAGCGTGAAATGGGCATGGCGGGTGGCGGCACAATTGGGGATCATCGCCACCGGCTTGCCCGCAGCATGGCAGGGGGCATCGTAAATCTTCACATCGAGAATCGTCGAAAGGCCGCCCAGTCCCTGCGCCCCAACACCCAGGGCATTGACCTGATCGAAGATATCTATCCGCAGCTGCTCGATATCGCTTTGTGCACCGCGTGCCTTCAGCTGGCCCATGTCGATCGGGTCCATCAGGCTCTGCTTGGCCAGCTTCATGCAATGTTCCGCCGTACCGCCAATTCCGATGCCGAGCATCCCGGGCGGGCACCATCCGGCGCCCATTTGCGGGATCATTTCCAGCACCCAGTCCACGATATTATCCGACGGGTCCATCATTTTGAATTTCGACTTGTTCTCGCTGCCGCCGCCCTTGGCCGCGACATCGATAGAGACTGTATTGCCCGGCACCATTTCAACCGACAGGACACACGGCGTGTTGTCGCGGGTGTTGCGGCGGGTGAAGGCAGGATCGGCCAGGATGGAAGCGCGCAGCTTGTTTTCCGAGTTCATGTAAGCGCGGCGAACGCCTTCATCGACCACATCCTGCAGGCTCTTTTCCGAACCCAGGCGGCAATCCTGCCCCCATTTGATGAACACATTGACGATGCCGGTGTCCTGGCAGATCGGGCGATGCCCCTCTGCGCACATCCGGCTGTTGGTCAGGATCTGCGCGATCGCGTCCTTGGCGGCGGGGCCCTGTTCAGCCTCATATGCCTCGCCCAGCGCGAGGATATAGTCCATCGGATGGTAGTAGGAGATATATTGCAGCGCATCGGCCACGCTTTCGACCAGATCAGCTTCGCGGATTGTCACCATTTCACTCATCGGATTGTAACTCCACTTCATCGATTGGCCCGGGTGATCGGCCTGCTTCATTGTCACAGGCGGTGTGCAGCGTCAAAGGCCAAGAGGGGGATTGGGGGCTTGGCGAGGGATGGCTTACACCGTAAAGCCCTGTCCGATCAGGACGCTGTGAGAAGCCAGACCAGGTCCACATTGACCAACTGTATTGTTGGTGTAATACAGTAGAGATGTCCAAGATGAAAACGCTCACCAGCACCGAAACCGCGCGCCGCGCCATGATCGACAGCCAGCTGCGCACCAGCGGCGTCAACGAACCCTTCGTACTGGCGCGGATGGCTGCTGTTGCGCGGGAGGATTTCGTGCCTGCCGCGTCCCGCGAAACCGCCTATATCGACCGCGCCATTCCGCTCGGCAACGGCCGCCGCCTCGCCGCGCCATTGTTCTATGGCATGTTGCTGGCGGAGGCGCAGCCACAATTGGATGACACTGCCTTGGTGGTGGATAGCGGCAGCGGCTATCTGGCCGAATTGCTGCGGCCTCTGGTGGGTTCGGTTGAAATCATCACCCCGGAAGAAGCGCTGGTAAAAAGCCGCAAGACCGCTGCCTATTCGCTGCTGCTGGTTGACGGCGCGGCGGAAGAATTGCCCGACAGCCTGACGAAACGCCTCGCCGATGGCGGCAGGGTCCTGACCGGGCTGGTGGTCAAGGGCGTGACCCGTCTGGCCGTGGGGCGCAAGACCGCGGGCGGCATAGCCTTGCTGCCCTTGGCGGAACTGGGAATACCCCGCCTTTCCGAATTCGACAGAGCCGTTGGCTGGAGCTTCTGATCATGCGCCATAGCGGCATCCGGTTGGCGCTGCTCGCCTCTGCCATCGGCCTGGCCGCCTCCCCGGCGGCCGCCGACAGCCTGCGCGAGGCATTGAACCAAGCCTATCGCAGCAATCCGACCTTGCAGGCGGCCCGCGCCAGCCAGCGCGCCACCGATGAAACCGTGCCGATCCAGAAATCTTCCGGCCGCCCGAATGCCAGCGCCACGGCGCAGCACATTGAATTCGTGCAACAAGCCTCCACCAGCTTTACCGCGCCGGCGCGGGCTTCGGCGGTGGGGGTTGATTTGAACGTGCCGTTATTTTCCGGCGGAGCGGTCAAGAATGCGGTGAAAGCGGCGGAAATCCGGGTTGGTGCCGGACAGGCGGAACTTCGCGCTACCGAATCGGCGATCTTCAGCCAGGTCGTCGCGGCCTATATGGATGTGCTGCGCAATCAGGCAATCGTGGGCCTGACCGCCAATCAGGTTGATGTGCTGACGGTAAATCTGCAGGCGACCAGCGACCGGTTCGAAATCGGCGATCTCACGCGGACCGACATTGCCCAGTCACAATCGCGGCTGGCCGTGGCGCAGAGCGACTTTCAATCAGCGCAGGCCAATCTGATCGGTGCGCGCGAAACCTATATCCAGCTGGTCGGTGACGCACCCGACGCGCTGCAGCCCCCGCCCCCGTTGCCCGGCCTGCCCGACAGCCCGATGGCCGCGATGGAAATTGCGCTGGAAAACAATCCCAATCTGATCGCCGCGCGCGAACGAGCCGATGCGTCAGACCTGGACATCAATGTTGCCGGGGCCGGGCGCCTGCCAAGAGTTTCGCTGTTCGCAGGCGGGGATTACACCAATTTTCTTGGCTCGCTCGGCTCATTCACCGGCGCTCCTGCGGATCAAACCACCACCGCAGCGCAGGTTGGTGTGTCAATATCGATCCCCCTGTTTCAAGGCGGCAGGCCCGCCGCTCTGGAACGGCAGGCGCAGGCCAATGCCTCTGCTGCACTTGAACGGGTGATTGCGGAGGAACGCGACGTCATCGCCACAGTGCGGGCGGCCTATGCCAGCTGGCAGGCGGCAGGCGGAATTATCGAATCCTCGCTCTCCGCCGTCGCGGCGGCAGAACTCAGCCTCGAAGGCGTGCGGGCAGAAAATACCGTCGGCAACCGGACGATCCTCGACATTCTCAATGCGGAGCAGGAACTGCTCAGCGCCCGCGTCCAATTGGTGACCGCGCGGCGCAACGCCTATGTCGCGGGCTTCAGCCTGCTGGCAGCGATGGGCCGGGCGGAAGCCCGCGATCTGGGGCTGGAAGACGAAGGCCCGCTGTATGACCCGCAGGCCAATTTCGACCGGGTGCAGGGCAAATGGTTCGATTGGGACCGCGATCCGGCACCAGTGGCACAATCGACACGCACAATTGACATTCCCGCCCCCGGCGCTGAAATTCCCGCGACAGATGACTCGCAAAGCAATTGATTTTCGGTACTCTGGCGAATTGACGTCAGTTGCGAATTAGCTAAGCAAGTTCAGTATCAGGCCACCCGGGGACAAATATACGATGCGCCAGCAGGGCGAAGCTTCGGTCGAGGAAATCCTCGCTTCCATCAAACAGGTGATCGCGCGTGACAATCGTGCCGGGGCACTGGAAGAACGCCGCCGCCGCGAATCGGAAGGGTTGAGGAATCTGTCCGCAGAAATGGACGCGGGCGAACAAGGCTATCGGCCAACAGTAGCCGAGCCTGAATTCGAAGATGCTGACGGCGTTCTGAACCTGAGTGAAGCCGATTTTGTCGAACAGGACGAGGATTTCGCCGATTCTGGCCCTGATCACACAGATGCGGGCGATGATACACCGCTAACCACCGATCCCTTGCGCGAATCGATCCGCGAGAATTTCGCGGCATTGGCGATGCTGTCCAAACCGGGCGCGCAGCCGCAGATCGTCCGTTCCGGGGAAACTTCGCTGGAAGGGCTGGTGCGCGAATTGCTTCGCCCGATGCTGTCCGAATGGATCGACAAGAACCTGCCCGGCATGGTCGAAAAGATGGTCCAGGCCGAAATTGCCCGGATTGCCGGCAAGCGCGGATAGTAAATCCGCGAAATCCGCTTGCGCGCTTTGACGGAGCGTCTAACTCTACCGTCATGACAATCACATCCGGGCTCACGCCCCTCTTCGCACCTCTGGCCCTGCTCTTGTCGCTAGGCGTCACGCCTGCTTTGGCGGCGGAAGAAACTGCTGCGATGACCGCGCAAGACCTGGTCACCATGCCGCGTATCGGCGCCCCCGCGGCGAGCGCCGACGGCAGATTTGCGATCTATCCGGTCACGCAGACCGACTCCGCCACTTATGAGCGCAGCACCCGCTATTACATCCTCAATCTGGCGGATGCCCAGGCCAGGCCGATGGCGCTGGACCTTGGCGGCAAGGCCTCTGACGTCAGGTTTGCAGCGGGCGGCTTTATCTATTTCCTGTCGGCCCGCGCTGAAACGGGCAGCGCGCAGGGGGATGCAGATGGCACCACCCAATTGTGGCGTGTCGCCATGGCCAATGGCCGCCCCTCTGGTTCACCGGCGCAGGTCAGCAATTTCAAGGCGGAAATCGCGGGCTATTCGGTCTCCCCCGATGGCAGCAAAGTGATGATTTTCGGCGAAGTACCCCGGACATGCCCCACTTTCGGCTGCGCAGATGCGCCCCCTGCGCATT
>JAGXGU010000105.1 GCA_024636575.1 Altererythrobacter sp. | reverse complement strand
GTTCTTGATGCTGGCTCCTTCGCCTTGCGCTTGGGGATGAAGGGAAATTCGCCCTCGTCCTGTGTGGAACCGCGTTTCAGGAATGCTGGCAAGGTCAGCAATTGCGCCCAGTCGATCGCGAAAACCCGGGTAATCAATGTGGCCCCCCCCGCCAGGCAAACGAGGGCAAGGCCAAGGATCGTCCAGCTCTGCACATTTTCCGGCAGGCGCGCAGCGACCGCTTCGATCGCGCCCGCCCCGAGCAGACCGGTGATGCCGCCCATGGATGCCGGCAAAGTGCCGCCCGGCCCGCTGAAAGTGAGCGCCAGAACCGTGGAAATCAGCGCCATCGCCGCCAGTAGCATGGCCGCGGGCTGCCACCAGCGGGTGTCGGTTTCGCGGTCTTCCTGTTCCACATCGCGCCATAATTTGCGCGCCCCGACATAGAGCAGTGGCAACAGCAGGATCGCGGTCAGGCCGAACAGGAAAAATGCGCGTTCCGCCGTCCATGCGCCGGAAATGCCCATCCAATTGCCAATGTCGGTACCCGCAGCAGCGGTGGAGAGGCTGGGATCAGTGTGGGTATAGCTCGCCAGGGACAGGCCGAGGAACACCATGCCAAGCAGCAGCGCGGCCGCGCCGCCCATTTGCAGCGCGCGGCGCAGCGAACGCCGGAACGCAGCGCGCCAGTCCGTGGCAGATGATTTCCCCGTTGCGCGGGTGGCCATGGTGTATTCCTCACATCACTTTGCAGGCAACACTGCATCCAGAACCGGATCGACGCCCTCCGGTGTCATATTGGCATAATGCACTGCGCAGGACTCCGCCGTCAAGAATCCTTCGCTGAACCGAGCCCGTCTATGGCCGCCCAGCGCGGCCAATCGAGTGTTTGCGCATTGGCCCGGGTCATTCCGCCCAGCGCGATTACCGGCATTTGCGCCAATCCGGCCAGTTCCCGGAAGCGCGCAGGGCCGAGCGCCGCCACGCCAGGGTGGGAACGGGTCGGAAACACGGGTGACAACAGGGCTGCATCCGCGCCAATCCGGTTGGCGGCGGCGATTTCGGCTGCGTCATGCACGGCGGCAAGGCGGATCAGACCGGCGGCTTGGGCCATGATCTCAGGCGGTCCGTAAATCCCCGCCGCCCCCCATTGGTGCGCTGTCGCCGCCTCTGCCGAAAGGATGATGCAGTGGCCAAGGGTGCGGGCCAGGGCAGACAGCTGGTCAAATCGCTGGCGCCGCAGCGCGCCGGATAAGTGATAATGGCGATAGATGAAGCCCGATCCGCGCGGCAATTGTTGCAGCGCGTCCTCCAGCGCAGCATCGTTGCGCGCATCGCTGACCAGCCACACCAGCGGGAGATCGCCAGCAGATGCCGGGTCAGTATGGGTCTGGTTTCGCGTCACAGCCGCGCTATAGCGCGCAAATGACCGAAAATGCAGCACCTCCTTTGGCTTCCACTCGCCTCGCGCATGTCCGAGAGAAGGTTGCCGCCGCCGCCAGGATTGCCCAGCGCGGGGCGGATGACATCACCCTGATTGCCGTCAGCAAGACGCATGATGCCGATGCCATCGGGCCGCTGCTGGAGGCGGGGCAGCGGGTGTTCGGGGAAAACCGGGTGCAGGAAGCCGCCGTCAAATGGCCCGCGCTGCGCGAAAAATACCCGGATGTGGAACTGCATCTGGTGGGGACACTGCAATCCAACAAGGCGGAGGATGCAGTCATGCTGTTTGATTATATCCATTCGCTCGACCGGCCCAGCCTGGTCAAGGCCCTGGCCAAGGCCATGAACAAGGCGGGGGCCAAGGCGGGTCGGCGCATTCCGTGCTTCATCCAGGTCGACATTGGCGAGGAAGAACAGAAAGGCGGCTGCGCAATTGCTGATCTGCCTGCGCTGATCGAACAGGCCCGCGCGGCGGATATCCCGATAGCCGGGCTGATGTGCGTGCCGCCCGCCGGGATCGAGCCAACCCCGTTTTTCGCGCTACTGGGCAAACTGGCCGCCGACAACGGACTGGACGGATTGAGCATGGGCATGAGCGGGGATTTCGAAATCGCCGTCAAACTGGGCGCGACCCATATTCGCGTCGGCACCGCGCTGTTCGGCGCGCGCGAATAGAGCCCATAAAAAAGGGGCCGCTTCCTTTCGGAAACGGCCCCGCTTTGATCCGTGTTACTCGCTTAGAACTTGCCGCGAACGGTTACGCCGTAAGTGCGTGGTTCGGCGAGGAATGCCGAGTAGGTCTGCTGCGAAGCAACGAAGGGGGTGTTGAAGGCAACCTGGGTGTAATCGACGTTGAACAGGTTGGAAGCCCAGCCTTCGATGGCCCATTTTTCGTCTGGACCACGGATCCCGATCCGGGCATTTACCAGCGTGAAGCCATCCTGTTCCTTGCCAAACAGCAAGTCCGAACCCGTATTGTAATCGCCAACGGTGCGAACATTCATGTAGGCAAGACCCGACAGACCGGAGTTACCGATTGGCGGGGTCCAGCTAGCCGAGGCCGTCGCGGTCAGTTCCGGAGCGTTCGACAGATTATCACCCGGAAGCAGGCGCAGTGCAGGGTCAAGTGGCGCGCCGCTGTCATTGCCAATCAAATTGTCTTCATAGCTCGTATCGGTATACGTCAGACCAGCGGTGAAGTTGAGGTGGCGGCTAGGCTTCATCGTCGCTTCGACTTCGACACCCTGTGCGACCACGCCATAGGTGACGTCATCCGCTGCGCATGCGCCGGTAAGACCGAAAGCATCACTGTCAGTACCACCAAGATCGGTGGAGCAACCGTTGATATTCTGCACCAAGAAGACCGAACCGTTGAAGGTATTCAGCTGAAAATTGCTGAACTGCTGGCGGAAGGCCGAGATACCGAAAGTGAAATCGCTGATCGAATATTTTGCACCCACTTCAAAGGAATCAACCGTTTCCTGGTCAAATTGCAGATTGGCGGTATTGGCCAGTGCGAGCGGGCCCACGACAACCGAGATATTGTTCGCACCCAGAGTATCTGTAGGCGAGTAGAATGTGCCTGTTAGTGCAGAACGATCGAGGTTGAAGCCGCCAGCCTTGTAACCGCGTGAGTAGCTGGCATAAAGCAGCAGGTCATCGATGGGCTTGAAGCTGAGAATGGCCGTTCCGGTGAATTCGTTTTCAGTGCGCGAATCGGAGAAAGTGGCCCCATTCAGTTCACTGGTGGAATTGCCCTGACACGCGAGCGAGATCAAACCAGCAGCCAGCGGTGCAGCGCCCGTTGCGAGAAGCGGCGTAAGCGCCGCCCTCTGTGCCGGACACACCGTGTTGTCATTGCCAAGCAGCGAATCGAAATCCTTGGTTTCATGCGTGTAACGCAGGCCCAGAGTCAGATCGAGACGATCGGTGATGTGGATGATATTATGCGTGAAAGCCGCGAAGCTTTCGCTCTTTTGGTTGTAGAAATCCGTGGTCGATCCAAGATCGTTGAGTGTCGCCAAACGGTCGAGACCGGCAAAAATCGCAGGCGTTGCGGCGCCAAATGCGCCCGCTCCGCCATTGGCCGCGCTCAGTGCAGCCCGCCCACCTGCGCTCAGGCAGCCAGTGCTGGTTGGCGACGCCAGTGCAGGGTTGATTGCATTGACAACCCGGCATGGTGCGAAAGCGCCGTACTGGCTGCCGAACCGCAGATTGTCGCGGACTGCCAGTTTTTCATTGGCGTAGAAACCGCCAACCAACCAGTCGAGACGGTCGTCGAACGCCGAACCCTGCAGGCGCAGTTCCTGGGTAAAGGTCTTGAACGAGCGGGCCCCGGCATTTTCGTTCGGCGCGCGATAAAGGATATCGACCTGGGTGTAATCCGTGTCCGAAGCCTGGAAGTTGGAATATTCGCGGTATCCGGTGATGGAGGTCAACTCCGCGCCGCCGAGATCGTAATTCACCTCGAACGATGCGCCGTAATCTTCTGTTTCACCAGCATAGGTACGACCTGGCGTAACATAGATGTCGCGGTTAAACGTGCTGTTGGTAAGTGCCGCGGGGTTCTGGCCCAGTGCAAGCAGGACCGGGATGATCGGATTGGCTGTGCTGGTCAGCGCAGGTGCGCCCGGCAATGGCTTGACGAATGAATTCAATCCGGGAGAAAGCCGCGCAAGCGGAGCAAATCCCGGTTGTACGAAAGTTGCGGCGCAGCAGCTTTCGTCCTTCTTAGAATAATCGACAACCAGTCGCGCGGTCAATGCGTCGGATGGCTCGAACAACAGTTGCCCGCGCACCAGATACCGGTCGCGGTCGTTGACATCGACATTGTTTACGACGTCCTGATAAAAACCATCGCGCTTGAAATATACACCATCGACGCGGGCTGCCACAGTCTGGCCGATTGGCAGGTTCACGCCGCCCTCAACCTTGATCGCGTCATAATTGCCGTAGGTGAACGCACCGTAGCCGCCAAATTCGAATTCCGGCTTGGCGGTATAGATCGATATAAGGCCGGCCGAGCTGTTGCGACCGCCCAGCGTACCCTGCGGACCGCGAAGGATTTCGATCCGGTCGATTGGGCCGAGTTCGCTGAGTGCGTTGCCAGAACGTGAGCGGTATACGCCGTCCACGAAGACCGCGACGGAGCTTTCGAGGCCGGGGTTGTCGCCAACCGTACCGATGCCGCGGATACGCGCCGAGCCATTCGCTTCGTTACCTGTGGAAGAAACCAACAATGATGGCGCGACCTGGTTCAATTCGCGAATGTCATTCGCGCCCGATTTCTGCAGCATGTCACCCGACACGGCGGAAATTGCCACGGGAACATCAGCCAACTGCTGCGAGCGCCCCTGAGCGGTAACGACGATTATCGTGGAATCGTCATATTCCTGTTCTTCTGCGGTGGGTTGATCCTGCGCGATCGCCGGCATTGCAGCCATCGAAGCAATCGTTACGCAAGCAAGGGAAGTGGTGGCGCGCAAAGCGAATTTCATCATCGTTCTCTCCCAAAAACATTTTTTCATTCTGATTACATATTTGCCGTATCAATATCGCGGAACATCGGTTTTCAATCAAGACGCAAATCGTCAATTTTAATGTTTATGCATCTTCCAATTCGGCCTGGCGCCGGTCACTCGCAGCATCCAGCAATGCTTTTTCTATTGCTTTCAACCGGTTTGCAGAAGTTATTTTATTACCAAGTAGGTCCGTAACATAGAAATTATCGACCGCACGCTCACCATAAGATGTGATGTGTGCTGAATATACCACAAGCTGGTTTTCAAAAAGCGCCCGGGCCAGCCGGTTCAGCAGGGCCGAACGGTCGCGGGCGTTCACTTCGACGACGGTAAATTTATTGGATGCCTTGTTATCGAAAATCACCCGCGGACGTACTTCGAATGCACCAGCCCGCGCGCGCGGCAGGGGCCGCCTGGCCAATTGCGGAACCAGTTCGATCCGATTGGCCAGCGCATCGGCAATCGACCTTTTGATCCGGTCGATCTGGCCTGGTTCGTGGAAGGGATTGCCCAGCGGATCCTGAACCAGAAAATTGTCCACCGCCCAGCCATTGCGGGTCGTGTGGATGCGCGCGTCAATAATATTCGCGCCGGCCAGATGGATGCCGCCCGCGATGCGGTAAAACAGGCCAGGGTGGTCCGATGCGATGACGCTGACGAGTGTTGCCCCGCGCAATTCGTCATATTCGCAGTGGATCGAAAGTTCTTCCTGAAGATCGCGTGCAACCGAAAACTGCACCAGATTGCGGGCAATGATCTCCTCGGGCTCCGCCACCCAATAGGCATCGCCGAACAATCGGTCGAATTCGCTGATCAGATGCGCCTTGTCCCCCATCAACCCCGCAACGGTTTCCTTTTTGAAGGCAACCCGCTGCGAACGGCCATGGCGCATATGGCCCAGCCGCAGGCGTTCCTGCGCGGCATCGGACAATTCGCCCAGCAATTGCCGTTTCCAGCTATTCCAGACCCCGGGGCCAACCGCGCGTATGTCCACTGCGGTGAGCATCATCAGGTGCCGCAATCGTTCGACACTTTGCACCTCTGCCACGAAGTTTTCGATTGTGCGGGTATCGGACAGGTCGCGTTTGAACGCGGTCGCGCTCATCAGCAGGTGATGCCGCACCAGCCAGGCAACCAGATCGGTTTCTTCCTGGGTCAGCCCGAAGCGCGGGCACAATCGTTCGGCCACTTCCCCGCCCAGAACCGAGTGATCGCCGCCCCGGCCTTTCGCAATATCATGCAGCAACACCGCGACATAGGCGGCGCGGCGGGAACTTACCTTGTGGATCAGCTGGGATGCGCGGGGATGGTCTTCCACCAGCTCGCCGCGCTCGATCTTGCTCAGCAGTCCGATGGCACGGATGGTGTGTTCATCAACCGTATAATGGTGGTACATGTCGAATTGCATCTGCGCATTCACGCGGGCGAAATCGGGCACGAATTTGCCGAACACCCCCGCTTCGTTCATCCACCGCAGGACTTTTTCCGGGTCGTTTCGACCGGTCAGCAGGTCCAGGAACAGCGCGTTGGCGCGCGGATCCTTACGGATTTTCGACGTAATCAGCCCGGCATCGCGGTCCGCCTGGCGCATGGTTGCCGGATGGATTTCCAGCCCTTCGGTTTCGGCGATCTGGAATATTTCGATCAGGCGGACCGGATCCCTGGCGAACCAATCGTCGGTGGTCGCCTCAATCTTGCCGCCGAATACCCGGTATCCCTTGACCGCGCGGGGCCGGGCCCTGAATCCGGCGAGCAAGCCGTGCCGGGCGCGGGTCTGGGCGAATTGCGTGTCGATATGGCTCAGGAACACCGCCGTCAGGCTGCCAACGCGCCGCGCCTGTAGGAAATAGAATTGCATGAACCGTTCGACCGCGCTCTTGCCGGGCCGGTCGGCGAAATTCATCCGCTGGGCTACCTGCCGCTGGAGATCGAAAGTCAGCCGGTCTTCGGCGCGCCCGGTGATGATGTGCAGGTGGCAGCGTACTGCCAGCAGGAAACTCTCCGCGCGCCGGAAAGACCGGTATTCCAGCCGGGTCAGCAGGCCCGCTTCGACCAGATCGGCCCCGCTGCGGACCTTGTGAATATATTTGCCGATCCAGTACAGCGTCTGCAGATCGCGCAGGCCGCCCTTCCCGTCCTTGACGTTGGGTTCAACGACATAGCGGCTATCCCCCATCCGTTTGTGCCGGGCGCTGCGTTCTTCCAGCTTTTCGGCAACGAATTTGCGTTCCGTCCCGGCGACAACTTCGACATAGAACCGCCGCCTGACGTCTTCGTATAGATCGCTGTCGCCCCACAGGAAACGCCCTTCCAGCAGCGATGTGCGGATGGTCAGATCTTCCTTGGCCATGCGCACCGTATCATCGGGGGTACGGCTTGAATGGCCGACCTTCAGGCCAAGATCCCACAGGAAATACAGGATCGCCTCGATCACCTGTTCGCACCATGGGGCATGGCGGGTGGGGGTGAAGAACGCGATATCGACGTCGGAATGCGGGGCCATCTCGGCGCGGCCATATCCGCCCACAGCCATGATACTCAGCCGTTCGCCGGTCGACCGGTTGTTCGAAGGATAGACATCGCGCACCACGTGATCGTGGATCAGGCGCACCAGCTGGTCGACCAGGAAGGCCTGACCCGCGCAGCATTCATGGCCCGAAGACGGCTTTTCTTCCAGCCGGCGGGCCACTTCTTCGCGCCCTCCATCCAGCGCGCCGCGCAGCAGGGTGACGATATCGGGCCGGCCATCGGCGCCCCTATCGGCGGCGAGCTGCGCAATCGTACTGCCGATGGCCCGCCGATCGATGATCGCGCGTTGGTTGGGGATCCGCACTTTATTCACTGGTCGTCAAAATCCCCGACTGTCTGGGCCCGATGGTTCTGCCCCGATGGTTCAGATGGCGTGATCTTCAACCGGCCTCCATCGATGCAGCATATTGTTCGCGCAAGGTTTTCTTGTCGATTTTCTGGGTGCCCAGCTTGGGCAGCGGTTCATCCACTCGCCACAGGTGGACAGGCAGCTTGAAGGGCGCAAGTTTTCCGTCGAGAAAAGCGCATAATTCCTGCCGGCTCAGGGTCTTGCCTTCGCGCACCAGATAGATCGCACCGACCACTTCGCCGAACCGTTCATCAGGCAGGCCGAAGACCGAACATTCGATTACGTCGGGATGGGCATACAGCGCCTGTTCGACTTCGATGCAGGAGATATTCTCCCCCCCGCGAATGATGATGTCTTTCTTGCGGTCGACGATGAACAGATATTCGTCCTCGTCCAGATACCCCAGGTCGCCGGTGCGGAAATACCCGTCCCTGGTATAGGCGGCGTCAGTGGCTTCGTCATTCTTCCAATAGCCGCGGAAATTGGCCACCGTGCGTATGCACACTTCGCCCACCTGGCCCTGCGGCAGTTTGCCGCCGTCATCGTCGAGGATGGCGAGATCGACCAGCGGGCGGCTGGCCCTGCCGGTGCTGCCCGGCTTGGCCAGGTAATTCTCGTTGTAATTGCCGCAGCCGACAGCATTGGTTTCGGTCAGGCCGTAACCCAGCAGCGGGAAACTTTCCGGGAAGGACTCCTTGATCTTGGTCACATGATCGATCGGGCGCGGCGCGCCGCCAGCGGCGAAGCTCTTGCAGGAAGACAGGTCGAACTCGCCGCGATCGGGATGAGTCGCCATTTCATAGCTCATCAGCGGCACGCCGACGAAATAGCTCACCTGTTCCGCTTCGATCAGGCGCATGGCCTCGCGCGCGTTCCATTTGGGCATCATCACCAGTTTGCGGCCAATGGCATAACTTTGCAGGAACAGCGGCACTTCGCCGGTGACATGGAACAGCGGGACCGCCACCAGGGCGCAGGGCTGCTGCGAAGGGGCATTGCCCTGCTGGGTCAGCAAGATTGCCGCCATCGCCGATTGCGCGACATAGCTCATGGTGCCCGACACGACGCCGCGATGATCGGACCATGCGCCCTTGGGATAGCCGGTGGAGCCGGAGGTATAGAGAATGGTCGCCAGATCGTCTGGCCCCAAATCGGGCAGCGCCGCCGCCGCCGGATCGGCCCAGACATTCGCCAGGCCTTCTGCTGGCTGGCCATCATGGCCGATGATCACCAGTTTCGCAGGATGATCGGTGCCTTCCAGCCGCCGTGCACGCTGTTCATCGGCCAGAACCAGGCTGCATTCCGCCAACCGGATGCCAAAGGCCAGTTCGTCACCCGTCCAGAAGCCATTGAGCAGGGTCGCGCAGCCGCCAGCCATCACGATACCCATGTAAGAAATGATCCAATTGGCGGAATTGCGCGCGGCAATTCCCACCCGGCTGCCGGTAGTGACCTCGTGGCGCGACACCAGGCCGGCGGCGACTGCCTGCGCGGCGGCGTAGGTTTCACCGAATGTCAGCCGGACATCCCCATCGACCAGGAAGGTCAGATCGGCGTTTGCATGACAATAATGGGCGAAATAATGCGCCAGGCTGGGCGGGGCATTCTTGAATGCGGGCAATTGCTGGCCGAACATTTCAAATGTTTCGGTTTCGAAGGGCTGCCCGGGCTGCACCAACGTATCCATTATGGTATTCAGTGCCTGGTCCAGTTCCGTTGCCATCTAGTAGTAGCTCCTAATCCCGATTATGCGGATCACCTTGTGTCGGCGGATTCGCGCTGGTCAAATCTTCTGCGGCCCGGTTTGCCCCCACAATGGGGTTTAACCTGCTGCTGGGCTATGCCAAAAGCCGCACGGGTCCAATATCCTGGCCCGCATGCGGTTTTCTGGTTACTTAAGGGGTAAGCTTCTTGCTGTCACTACTGGCGTCTACGGTAGCATCCGATCCAGTTCAATGGGCCGAGCTGGGCCTTAAACCGGGGATCGAGATCGGCTCCTTCACCTTGCGGTATTATTCGCTCGCTTATCTGGGCGGGCTATTGTTCGCCTATTGGCATTTGTCGAGGATGCTCAAATCGCCCGGCGCGCCGATGGCCCAGCGGCACGCGGATGATCTGTTTTTCTATTGCACGCTGGGCATCATCCTGGGCGGCAGGCTCGGTTATGCGATGTTTTACGATCCGTCGCTGTTCACTTCATTCGAAGGCGACGGGTTCGTAAGTTACCGTCTGCTGCGATTGTGGGATGGCGGGATGAGTTTCCACGGCGGATTGATGGGCGTGCTGATGGCGATCGCCTATGTCAGCTGGCGCGGCCAGCTCGGCTTCTTGCGGGTGTGCGACTATATTGCGGTCAATGTGCCGGTTGGCATGATGCTGGGCCGGTGCGCGAATTTCATTAACGGCGAATTGTGGGGCCGAACCAGTGATGTGCCGTGGGCCATGGTATTCCCCGGCGGCGGACCGGCGGCGCGGCATCCCTCGCAGCTGTACGAAGCGGCGCCGGAAGGCGCGATTCTGGTGATCATCCTGTTGTTCGCATTCTGGCGCACCCGTGCGCGCTATCGCCCGGGCTTGCTGGTGGGGATGTTCACCACCGGAATTTCGCTGGGCCGGTTCATCGTCGAATTTTACCGCGAACCCGATGCGCAATTGGCGGAATTCGCGCGCGATACCGGCCTGTCGATGGGCCAGTGGCTGACCATTCCGCTGATCGTGCTGGGCATCGTGATCATGGCCCGCGCCTTGATTCGCAAGCCGCTGGCCAGCGCCGCTGGCAAGGTTTCGCCCGCTGCAGCATGACTGACCCCTCTATGAGCCTGGCGGAGATTTTCCGCCGGCTGATCCGTACAAACGGCCCGATTTCGCTGTCCCGGTTCATGGGGGAAAGCAACGCGCGCTATTATGCGGGCAAGGATCCGATCGGGGCGGGCGGCGATTTCGTGACCGCGCCGGAAATCAGCCAGATGTTTGGCGAACTGATCGGATTGTGGCTGGCCGATATGTGGATCAAGGCCGGGCGGCCGGACCCGGTGCTCTATGTCGAACTTGGCCCCGGGCGCGGCACGCTGGCCAGGGATGTGCTGCGCAGCGCCAAGCGATATGGACTGGTGCCGGCGGTGCATCTGGTCGAAGGTTCGCCTGCCTTGCGCGAAATTCAGCAGGCCACCCTGGGCAACATCACGTTTCATGATGATTTGACCGGCGTACCCACCCACGCACCGATGCTGCTGGTGGCCAATGAATTCTTCGATGCACTGCCGGTTCGCCAATTGGTGCGCGCGGCGCACGGCTGGCGCGAACGGATGGTTGGCCTGGACGGGGAGAAGTTTGCCTTTGTCGCGGGCGATCAGCCGATGGATGCCGCAGTTCCGCGCGACTGGCGCAAAGCGTCGCAGGGCACATTGATCGAAACCTGCCCCGGCGCGGCGGCGGTGATGCAGGAAATCGCAGGCCGTCTGGCAGCGCAGGGCGGGGCCGCGCTGCTGATCGATTACGGGCACACCGAACTGCGCGGGGGATCGACCCTGCAGGCGGTGCAGGGCCACAGGAAAGTCGATCCGCTGGCGATGCCGGGCCAGGCGGACTTGACCGCGCATGTCGATTTCGAAACGCTGGCGCGTATCGCCCGCTCACACGATGTCCGCTGGATGGGCACAGTGCCGCAGGGCAGGTGGCTGACCGCACTGG
Organism: Altererythrobacter sp.; assembly: GCA_024636575.1. GTDB lineage: Bacteria > Pseudomonadota > Alphaproteobacteria > Sphingomonadales > Sphingomonadaceae > Allopontixanthobacter. The sequence continues at coordinate 1,454 of JAGXGU010000105.1, read as the reverse complement.
GTATCGACATGCGGGCGGAAGCCCTTGCCAGGATGGCCCCGGATTACGCCGTACGATTGCAACAGGACAAGAACCGCCTGATCGCCGATGACCAGATGGGATTGCTGTTCAAGGTAATGGGTCTGGCCGGGCCCGGCTGGCCGGGTGGCAGCGGGTTCGATCACACCTAGAGCATCGTGCTGAAAAATTGGGGGCCGGTTTTCAGCCTTTTACGATGCGACAACAGAGAATTAGAGCGGGCGACGCGCGTCAGGTTTAACGCAGCCCGCTGTTGGGCGCGGGACCGGCAGCGCTATTACCGGCGATCTTGGCTGCCAGTGCGCGCGCGGCCTGGGCGGGGGAGCGTTTATCCTCCAGCCGGTCAACTGCGAAATTGGCCTCGCGCATGGTCTCGACCGAAATTGCACCGACCAGCGGGTTGAGCGCTTCCACCAGCGCCTGGTCCTGTGCCGCCAGCGGAGCAATCAGCACCAGCGCGTCATAGGACGGGAACGCCCCCTTGCTATCCTCGATCACCCGCAGCCGGTCTGCCGCCACCCGCCCGTCCGAGGTATAGGCAGAAATTACATCGGCCTCGCCGCCGGTCAGCGCATCATACATGAAAGTGCTGGTGAAATTGCGCTGGCGCGCGAAATTCAGGCCGTAAGCATCGCGCACCGCGATCCATTCGGGCCTTTCGAAAAACTCGACATCGCCGCCGATTGTCAGGCGCGGGGCCTGCCGGGCCAGGTCTTCCATGGTTTGGATACCCAACTGTGCTGCGCGGTCTTCGCGCATCGCCAGCGCATAGGCATTTTCAAACCCGAGCCGTCCCATCACCAAAGTGCCACTGGTTTCCCGTTCCCATCTGACCAGTTCATCATACATTGCCGCGCGCCCGGGATTGTCGGCCCGCCCCAACTGGTTGGTCCACAATGTCCCGGTATAGTCGATCGCAATGTCGATGGCATTGCTGGTCAGGGCTTCATGGACCACTGCCGATCCGAGGCCGTCGCGATATTCCACCGAATAGCCTGCATTCTCCAGACGCTGCCCGATCAGACGGGCGAGGATATATTGCTCGGAAAAACTCTTTGCGCCGATCACGATGGTTTTGTCGTCCGCCGGGCGCTGGGCCAATCCGGCGGCGGCAATGCCTGCCACTGCCAGCATAATTCCGCCCCACACCATCCAGCCTTTGCGCTCGGCAAAACCGCGCTCGATCAAGCCCAGCAGCGCATCGGCAATCATCGCCAGGGCGGCCGAGGCGATGCATCCAGCCAGCACGAGCGCCCAGTTCTGGGTTTGCAATCCGGCAAAGATCGGATCGCCCAGGCTGGGCTGGCCAATCGTGGTCGAAAGGGTTGCCGCGCCGATGGTCCACACCGCCGCAGTACGAATGCCCGCCATGATGTACGGCGCGGCCAGAGGCGCCTCGACCAGCCGCAATTTCTGCCATTTGGTCATGCCGACAC
>JAGXGU010000104.1 GCA_024636575.1 Altererythrobacter sp. | reverse complement strand
TCCCCGGGCGGATCAACAGTGCGGGGATCGACCTCAGCGATCCGCTGGTGCGTGAACCACTGATGACCCGCGTCGCGGCGCTGGAATCGCGGCGCTGGCACGCACAGCCCACCTTCGTTTCGGACGCAGAGGGCGAAGTCGCGCCGATCACCATGCCGCACGACCTGTCGGTGGAAATCGGCACCCGGCGCGATGCGCTGGCAGAGGAAGTGGCCGACGCGTTCACCCGCGCGGAGGCGATTCAGCCGGGCTGGAACGCGCTGGGCGGCGAAAAGCGCGCGATCCTGCTGGAGGCAGCGGCGGATCTGTTTGAAGAACACACTGACGAATTCCTGTCGCTGTGCCAGCGCGAAGCGGGCAAGACCCTGCCCGACGGGGTGCTGGAACTGCGCGAGGCGGTCGATTTCCTGCGTTATTACGCGGCCGAAGGGCGCCGGTTGTTCGCCGCGCCGACGATCCTGCCGGGTCCGACGGGGGAGGAAAACCGCCTGTCGCTGGCCGGACGCGGCGTGTTCGCGACCATCAGCCCGTGGAATTTTCCGCTGGCGATCTTCATCGGTCCGGCGGCGGCGGCGCTTGCGGCAGGCAATAGTGTGATCGCCAAGCCGGCTGAACAGACCCCGCTGATCGCCGCGCTGGCGGTCAAATTGTGCCACGAAGCAGGCATCCCGGACGAGGTGTTCCAGCTGATCCCCGGCGCGGGCGATGTCGGCGCGATGATTACCTCCGATCCGCGACTGGCGGGCGTCGCCTTCACCGGATCGACCGACACCGCGCGCGCCATCAACCGCAGCCTGGCCGCGCGCGACGGGCCGATCGCCACCTTCATCGCGGAAACCGGCGGCCAGAACGCGATGATCGTCGACAGCTCCGCCCTGCCCGAACAGGTGGCCCGCGATGTGGTCGGCAGCGCGTTCCAGAGCGCGGGCCAGCGCTGCTCGGCGCTGCGCATGCTCTATCTGCAGGATGACGTGGCCGATCACATGCTGGCGATGATCATCGGTGCGTTCGAAGCGCTGGAAATCGGCGATCCGGCGATTCTGGCGACCGATGTCGGGCCGGTGATTGATCCGGACGCGAAGGCCGCGCTGGACCGGCATGTCGCCCGCCGCAAGAAAGCCGGTTACGCGGTGTGGCAACGCAAATTGCCGCGCGGCGTAAATTCGCTGACAACCAAGGGTTGTTTCGTTGCGCCGACCATCATGGAACTTAATTCGATCCTGGATCTGAGGCGGGAAAACTTCGGCCCGATCCTGCATATCGTCCGGTATCGTTCCGAGCAGCTGGGGCAAGTGGTGGATGATATCAACGCCACCGGATACGGGTTGACGCTGGGCCTGCACAGCCGGATCGACGCAACCCGGCGGTTTGTCGAAGCGCGCGCAAAGGTCGGGAATTTCTACGTCAATCGCAACCAGATCGGTGCGGTGGTGGAAAGCCAGCCGTTCGGCGGGGAGGGATTGTCCGGCACCGGCCCCAAGGCCGGCGGCCCGCATTACGTGGCCCGTTTCGCCACCGAAAGGGTCGTCTGCATCGACACCACGGCGGCAGGGGGTAACGCGAGTCTGCTGGCCGGATGAATTTTCGTCGCCGGGCGCGAGGCCGGTCAGCTGAGAAACTGCGTCAGTTGCGGGGAAAAAACCGGCGCCGCACTTGCCCGCCGCGCGGCCTTGGTCAATCACCTGAGTCATGGCGATTCTCAGCGATAAATGGATCCGGGCGCAGGCCACGGAAAACGGAATGATCGAACCGTTTGTGGAGGCGCAGCGGCGCGACGGGTGTATTTCCTACGGGCTGAGTTCCTATGGATATGATGCGCGGGTGGCCCCCGAATTCAAGATTTTCACCAATGTGAACAGCAGCGTGGTCGATCCCAAGCAGTTCGATCCGAACAGCTTCGTCGACCGGGAGACCGATTGCTGCATCATTCCGCCCAACAGTTTCGCCCTGGCCCGGACAGTGGAATATTTCCGCGTGCCCGAAGATGTGCTTGTAATCTGCCTGGGCAAATCGACCTATGCCCGCTGCGGGATCATTGTGAATGTCACCCCGCTTGAACCGGGCTGGGAAGGCCATGTCACGCTGGAATTTTCCAACACTACCCCGCTGCCCGCGAAGATATATGCCAACGAAGGCGTCTGCCAGTTCCTGTTTTTGCAGGGCAACGAGCGGCCCGAAGTGACCTATGCCGACCGCGCCGGGAAATATATGGGCCAGCGCGGCGTTACCCTGCCGAAGCTTTAAGGCCGAAATTCCGTCCGGGAACCGGCCCTGACCCTACGTCTTTGACTCGGCGCATTTCCGGGCCCATTCCTGTGCGGTGAAATGGGAGACAAGCGAGTCATGAACAAAGCGGACCGTAAATTCGATATCATCGTCTATGGCGCCACGGGTTACACCGGCCGTCTGGTGGCCGAATATCTCACCCGGCATTATGGCAGCCGCACGGATGGCCCAAAATGGGCGATGGCGGGGCGCAGCGAAGCCAAATTGCAGGAAGTGCGCGATCTGATCGGTGCGCCAAAGAGCACACCCCTGGTGGTGGCCGATGCGGAAGACCCCGCCAGCCTGAAGGCCATGTGCGAACAGACCCGCGTGGTCCTGACCACCGTTGGCCCCTACACCCTTTACGGCGAACCGCTGGTGGCGGCGTGCGCGCAGACGGGCACCGATTATTGCGACCTGTCGGGCGAACCGACCTGGATGTTCGAGATGATCGAGAAATACAGCGATGCCGCTGAAAAAAGCGGTGCACGGATCTGCTTTTCCTCCGGCTTCGATTCGATCCCCTTCGATCTGGGCGTTTTCATGCTCCAGAAGGAATCGATGAAGCGCTTCGGCAAGCCGGCCACGCGGGTCAAGGGCCGGGTGCGCGCCATGCAGGGCGGGCCGTCCGGCGGCACGGTTGCCAGCATGAAGGAAACGATGAAGGCGGTGGCCCGCAACCCGAAACTGATTTCCGTTCTGCAAAGCTCCTTCGGCCTGACGCCTGGTTTCACCGGCCCCAGGCAGCCATCGGGGATGATCCCGGAATATGACAAGGAATTGGGCAAATGGGCCGCGCCGTTCATCATGGCGACGATCAACACCAAGAATGTCCACCGCACCAATTTCCTGCTTGGCCATCCCTATGGCGAGGACTTCAGATATGACGAAATGATGCTCACCAGCGCGGGCGAAATGGGCGAGAAAGCGGCCAAGGGCATCACCGAAATGCTCAAGAACCCGTTCGGTTCGAAGGCCCCCAGGCCCGGCGAAGGTCCGACGAAGGAGGAGCGCGAAAACGGCTTTTATGATGTGCTGTTCCTGGGCGAAACGGCGGACGGCGAGAAGATCAATTACGGCGTCAAGGGCCGCTATGATCCCGGCTATGGTTCAACCAGCCGGATGATCGCCGAAACCGCGATTGCGCTGGGTCACTGCGACGCGCCCGGCGGGATCGGCACGCCGGGCTCCTTTCTGGGCGAGGCACTGGTCAAGCGGCTGGAAGACCATGCGGAAATCACCTTCGCTGCCGAAAACTGACGGCACGGCGCGAAAGCGGGGCTGGAATTGTCGTATCGCTTTGTGCGGAAAACCGGTTCCCACTTTTTCGCGCGATGCTCTAGAAACTCGCTTTCGCGCTGATCCGGAAATTGCGGCCTGCCAGCGGGACAAAGTCCTTGGTAAAGCTGGCATGGCGGCGGCCTTCAACATCGAAGATATTGTCGGCCTGCAAAATCAGGGTCAGATTATCCGACCCGCGCAGGGGGTTCCAAGAGACCGAGGCATTCACGAAGGTGAAGCTATCCGTTGGCGTTTCAAAATTTGCAGTGCGGGTCTGGCTGTCCGACCATTGCACTTCGGTGCGCAAGTCGATCCCGTCGATCTGCGCTTCTAATGCCCCCAACAGGCTGAGCGGCGGAATTCGCGGCAGATTGCTGCCATCGTCCAATTTCGCCCGGACATAATCCCCGCGCAAGTCGGCCAGAAGCGTGAACGGGCCGCTGTCGATCAAGGGCAATGAAATCTGCCCTTCCACCCCGAAGTAATTGGCATCGGCCTGCAGATATTCAAACACCGGCAGACCATCTTCCACGGTGCCGGTTTCGGACAGATAGATGTAGTCTTTGAACCAGCTCTGGAACACCGCCAGATTGACACTCGCCAGACCGATCCGCCCGCGCAGGAATGCCTCCGCGCCCCATGCGCTTTCGCTGCTGAGATTGGGGTCACCGACTTCGAAGGCCTGGGTTGCGATATGGGCACCGTTCGAGAATAGTTCCTCTGCGCTCGGCGCACGTTCAGCACGCGAACCGGTCACCCCGAACCTCAAACCCTGTTCGGTTTCATGGGCCAGACTGATGGCCCCTGACACGGTGTCATAATTGCGATCCAGGCCAAGCGTGCGGGCTTCGACCTTGGTCGTTTCATAGCGGCCGGCCACTTCCAGCTGGACTGGTCCGATGCCGACTTCCTGCAATGCAAACACTGCCAACTGCGATGTCAGGTTCGGGGCAATATAGGCCTCGTCACCTGTCGCGGCGAAATCGCGGAAGTAATATTGCGTTCCCATCGAACCGCGCCAGCTGCCATGCTCGTTCTGGGCCAATTCGGCCCGTGCTTCAAAGCCCTGGACATCGAACACGGTACCAATTTCTTCACCCTCCAGCTCGGTATGCGTATAATCGCTATAGCCAAAGCGGGTGCGCAATTCGGAGAAGAAACCCTCGCCCAGTTCAAGTTCGCCGCGCATATCGGCGCGGTATTGGCGCAGGTCGATGCTGACTTCCTCGGTCTCCCCGCCGCCAGGGCGAACCGGAACGCCATAAAACGTATCATAGACGCCAATCGCCGCGCCTAGATTGCTCCCGTCGGCAAAAAAGGCGAAGCCCGCATTTGCGCTGAATGTTTTCGTGCCGCTGTTGGGTAGCTTGCCGCTCAGGTCGGCAGTTTCCCGCAAGGTGGCAGCTTCCGCCGGGTCAGCCGTTGCATCAGCTGCAGCAAACAATTCATTTCGCAGGGGCTCTGCGTAGATAAAGCCAGGGACCTCCTGATCTCCGCTCTCGCGGTAGGAACCGTCAATGTGGAAGACGAATTGATCGCCCGCTGGCAAATCAAGCGATGCCCCGCCGTTGATCGTGTTTGCTGCCGTGTCGGCGCCCAGCAGCGCATCGACATGAAACGGTTCTTTCAGCAAGCGCAGCGGGATCCGCTTGTCGATCACATTGACCGCGCCGCCGATTGCCTGACTGCCGTACAGCATGACCGCCGGGCCGCGCAGCACGTCGATCCGCTCCGCCGTCAGCGGGTCAATCGACACGGCATGGTCGGCCGAGGTATTGGACACGTCTATCGCACCAAGCCCATCCACCAGAACCTTGACCCGTTCGCCGGAAAATCCGCGGAGCACCGGTCGTGACGCGCCGGGAGAGAAGCTGGTGGAGGAAACACCGGGCAGCTTGACCAGAACGTCGCCGACTTGTCCGGCAAGACTGCGCTGCAACTCGACGCCTTCCATGACAGAGGTCCCGGCAAGCACATCCAGCTGGGTTACACCCACCGCGTTGACCACGATGATGCCATCGAAATCGTTACGCCGATCATGAAAATCGTCGTCCGCCGGGGCTGGCCGGGTAACAGCGGGATCAGCCGCTGGCGCGGCATCTTGCGCACGGGCGGCAATCGGGGAAGCCATGGCGGCCAGGGCAAGGAGCGAAACCGAACTTCGGACGAGCCGGTTTAATGTATGATACAACATATCGCCGCGATTAGCAGGCAAGCTTTGCAGTGCAACAAGAAACTACCGAATTGCGATGAGTGGAAGCAAGCATCCGACAATGCGGAAGCCAGCACGCAGCTTTCGCCGCGCGCTGGCCACCAATCACTTCATCAAAGTTTGCGTCAGCCCGCGGGAGCAACCAGCAAGCGGCCATTGAGCGGCTGCACCGGACGGGCATTGTTACCCATGATGCCGCCAAATGCGCGCAGCTGTTCCGCGCTCATCGTGACGGTGTCCTTGGCAACGTGCCAATTCACACCTTCACTGCATGGCGGCGTAGTGAGCGAGCCCTGAAAGCGGAAGACATCCAGATCATCCGGCAGCATCTTGTTTGGATCAATCGTGACGCCAGCTACTGTGGCGGCATCGGTCTTGGTCTTCGGGGCTGCTGCAATCACCTTGGCCAGTTCCGCATTGGCAGCACCGATTTCGAACAAGACACCGAGAACGGCCAGATTGCCATCATCATCGGCATGTACGAAATGCGCGACCATCGGATATTGCTGCCCATGCATCACTTCTTCCGAAGGCGTATGGAAATGGACCTGCAGCAGATTGAACTGCATCGTGCCGCTGGTCATCTTCGAACCGGCAGCGAAATTCGCCTGCACCGTGTGGCCATTGTTGAGGATGGTGAGCGGGCCAGGCCGATAGCTGGTGGCCAGCGACACTTCTGCGCGGGCATTGGCCGCCGCCAGATCAATCGGCGACTGCATCAGCCCCTTGGCACACAATTCGTATTTCTCGTCGAGCGAGCCCCAATTTTCAGGGCCGGTGGCGCCTTCATAGCTCCACTCTACTGCCAGAACCGGAGTCGCGACGAGCGCCGCAGCGCCCATGCCCAAAAGTACAGATTTCAGTGATTTCACGGCTAGTATCCTCCTTGAACGTGCCGCGCTTCTATGGGGCTGCGCAAACTGGGTCCAATTGGAAGGATCGGGCCATTTCGATAGACAGCATCTATCAAAACTGGCGCAAACGCCAAAATCGAGCAGAAAATGCGCAGCAATAGCCACGCTGTAACCGTAGCAGCCCCCGAAGGAGGAAATCTGGTTTCGAGAAAAACTGGAGCGGGCGAGGCGATTCGAACGCCCGACCCCAACCTTGGCAAGGTTGTGCTCTACCCCTGAGCTACGCCCGCTCACACTTGTTCCCTTGGGGTCCCCATATAGGGTACACCGAACCTGCTGGTTCAGTGGGGAAGCGGGCAACTAGCAGCGGTCAAGCGGCCTAGCAAGGGGAAAATCGCACCCTGAAGAACCGCCCCAACAACTGCCGAAACAACGGCGGAAACTACTTGGGCATTTTGCCCTTCACATATGCTGCGAAAGGCCCACATTGGGAATTCAGCCCCGCCCGGCATATATGCGCAGGTGGATAGAACCAATTACAGGAGTGCATCTTGGCCAGCATGGGTCTCAATATTGACGAACAGAAAGCTGTCGAGCGTTTCAGGAAAGATATCGTCGAACCATCGATGACCAAACTGGTCGTGCTCGATTTCTGGGCCGAATGGTGCGGGCCGTGCAAGGCGCTGACCCCGTTGCTGGAAAAGGTCGCCGCAGATTATGCCGACAAGGGCGTAATCCTGGCGAAGGTGAACGTGGATGAGGAGCAATTCATCGCGTCGCAATTCCAGGTGAAATCCATTCCCACGGTCTATGCCATGTTCCAGGGCCAGCCAGTGGCCGATCTGACCCAGGCACGGACCGAAACGCAGCTCAAGCAGCTGCTCGACCAATTGCTTGAAAAGCTGCCGGTCGAAGCTGGCGCACCGGGCGAAACGCCGCAACAGGACGTGACCCAGTTCATGACCTTGGCCGAACAGGTGCTGGCCGAAGGTGACGCCGAACGCGCCGCCGGAGTGTTCAGCCAGATTACCGAAATGGCCCCGGGCAACGCAGCTGGCCATGCCGGGCTGATCCGTGCGCTGGTTGCGCTGGGCGAAATGCAGGAAGCACGCGGCGTGCTGGATGCGCTCGATCCTGCGATGAAGGACGATCCGCTGGTTCAGGCTGCTGCCGCGGCGCTGGAATTGGCCGGCACCCCGGTGGATGAAGGCGAATTGCAGGCCCTGCGCGCGGCCGCAGCCGAGCGCCCGGCGGATATGGACGCGCAATTTGCCTTTGCCGAAGCGGCCTATGCCGCCAGATCGCGGGATGAAACTGCCGATACGCTGCTGGCGATGATCGAGGCGGACCGCGAATGGAACGAAGGCGCGGCGAAGGCCAAGCTGCTACAGATTTTCGAGGCGATCGGCCTCGAAGATCCCTGGGTGGTCGCCACCCGGCGGCGCCTGTCCAAAATATTGTTCGGGTAAGCGGATGGCAAAACGCCTGTCCATCTTCCCGCTTACCGGCACCATCCTGCTGCCGGGGCTGCAATTGCCGCTGCATCTGTTCGAACCGCGTTACCGCGCGCTCGCCAGTGATGCCCTCGCGCGGGACCGGCGGATCGCGATGATCCAGCCGCAGCGCCCGGGGGAAGGCGCGCCGTTGTTCTCTGTCGGCTGCGTCGGGCGGATCGGGGAATTCGAGGCGCTGGACGATGGCCGCTTCAACCTGGTGTTGGAAGGCGAACAGCGATTCCGCGTGATCCGCGAGCTCGATGTCAGCACCCCGTTCCGTCAGGTCGAAGCCGAATTGATCGAAGATGACGAGCACGAGGCGCTGAGCAGCATCGAACGCGCCAGTTTCGAACGCGAGGCACGGCGTTTCGCCGATGCGCAGGGTTACAGCGTGGATTGGGATTCGGTGGCAAGGCTGGATGATATGTCGCTGATCAACGGCGTTTCCCAGATCGCTCCGTTCGATCCCGCCGCCAAGCAGGCCCTGCTGGAAGCGGACGATATTGCCACTCGCTGCGAATTGCTGGTCCAGCTGATGCAGTTCTTCGGCCGCCGCGACGGGGACGATGACCGGGTGACGTTGCAGTAGGGCGGCTCGCTAGATCCCGAAGCTTTCCCGCAGCCCGTCGATCACATATTGCGCGGCCAGCGCCGCCAGCAGCACGCCGAGCAGGCGGGTGATGACCGCCTCGACCGAGGCACCGAACAGCCGCATCAGCGGGCTTGCGGCCATCAATGCAAGCATTGTCAGCAGCAAAACCGCCGCCAGCGCGCCCAGGATCACCAGGGTGCTTTGGGTGCCGGTCGAACCACCCACCAACAGCATGATCGAAGCGATCGCCCCCGGCCCGGCCAGCATCGGCATGGCCATCGGGAACACCGAAACATCTTCCACCTCGGGCGTGCCCATGATCTTTTCGGCCCGCTCCTCGCGCCGCTGGGTGCGTTTTTCGAACACCATGTCGATCGCGATCATGAACAGCATGATCCCGCCGGCAATGCGGAAGGCGCTGAGTTCGATATGCAGCGCCGCCAGCAGATTTTCCCCGAACAGCGCAAAACCCAGCAGGATCGCCCCCGCTATCAGGCAGGCCTTGATCGCCATGAAACGCTGCTGCGCGGGGGCGGCATCGCGGGTCAGGCCCGCATAGATCGGTGCGCAGCCGGGCGGGTCGATCACCACGAACAGGGTGATGAAGGCGGACAGGAACAATTCAAGCACTTGGGTCAGCCCGCTGGAGGAATGGAAACTTCGATTACCGGCGTCATAGTTCCGCCAGCACCGGCGGTCCAGACGGTGAAATTGCGCTGGCCATCAGCCGAGTAGGAAAATCCCCAGGCCAGGGTCCCGTCGGCGGAACGGCGCTGGCCGGTGGACGCGTCCGGCACAGAGCTGACTGGCCCGCATTCGGCAACATCTGCAGAAATCATATCCGATTGCGGCGGCGTGTCCCGGGTTGGCCAGCCAAAGTCGAACACCCAGCGATATTCACCTTTTTTGCCGCGCTGCCAGACGGTATGGCCCACGCCCGTGGTGCCATCGCCGGGATCGACGAAGCTGACCCGGCTGACCGCCAGCGTTCCGTCGCAGCTGGACCACACTGCGTGGGGTTGCCAGCGGACCGATTGTTCAGGGTTATTCTGCTTGCTGAGCCAGGGTTTGGCCTCGAACGCGCCATCCGGGCCAAAAATCAGCGCGCCATCCGCCGCAAATTTGCGGAACGCAGTCCATTGGCCATCTTCGCGTGCCGCCCGGGCAAAGGCCAGTTCGGTGGCCACCACTTCGCTGGGATTGGCGACCGGTTTCAGCCGCTGGCCGGAACCCGCACCTCCTGCGCAGGATGCCAGGGCAAGCGATGCGGCCATTGCGGCAATTGCGCCTCTGAATTTCACAATGCGTTCTCCGCCAGTGCAATCCCGGCGTTCCGATGCGCCGCGACCAGAGTGTTGCGCAGCAGGACCGCAATCGTCATTGGGCCGACCCCGCCGGGGACCGGAGTAATCGCGCCTGCCACCTCGCGCACTTCGTCAAATGCAACATCCCCGACCAACCGGCCCTTTGCCTCACCCCCGGCAGGCGGCAACCGGTTGATCCCGACATCAATCACGGTCGCGCCGGGCTTGATCCAATCCCGGCCGATCATTTCCGCACGGCCAACCGCAGCCACCACGATATCGGCGCGGCGGACCACCTCGGGCAGGTTTTTTGTCTGGCTATGCGCGATGGTCACGGTGGCATTGGCATCGAGCAGCAATTGCGCCATCGGTTTGCCGACAATGTTGGACCGGCCGATCACCACCGCCTCCAGCCCCGACAGATCGCCCAACCGGTCCGTCAGCAACATCATGCAGCCCAGCGGGGTGCATGGCACGAAGCCCGCCTGCCCGACTGACAGCCGCCCCGCGTTGATGACATGAAATCCGTCCACATCCTTGTCCGGAGAAATCGCGGCGATGACCGCCTGTTCGTCCAGATGCGCGGGCAGCGGCAATTGGACGAGTATCCCGTCCACCGCCGGATCACTATTGAGCTGCGCAATCAGCGCCAGCAATTCCTCGCCCGCCACATCGTCAGGCAGCCGGTGTTCGAAGCTGTTCATATTGGCCGCCAGCGTCGCCTTGCCTTTCGATCCGACATAGACCTGGCTGGCTGGATCATCGCCCACCAGAACCACCGCCAGCCCGGCCTTCCGACCCGCCCTGGCCTGGAAATCACGGGCCAGCGCGCCCACTTTCTCGCGCAATTGGAGCGCGAAGGCCTTGCCATCGAGCAGGTCGGCCGCCCGAGCTGTGGGGGCAGCGCAAGTCATGCAGCCGAATACGCGATTTCGAGCAATATCCGCATCACGATCTGCAATCCGATGATCAGCACCAGCGGGGAAAAGTCGATCGCGCCGGTCGCCGGAAGAATGCGCCGGATCGGGTTCAGGACTGGTTCTAGCAATGAATTGATCGAATCGTAGATCTGCCGGAGAAATTCGTTGCCCGGGTTGATGACGTTGAAGGCGAACAACAGCCCAATAATGAACTGTACGATGATCAGCATGACCAACACGTTGATCAGCATGGATAGGATGTCGATTATCAGGATCAAGGGATGTCCTTCCGGCTAAGACTTGCGGCTATAGGGGCAGTGATACAGGGTGGGGTGATACAGGATGGGCGCGGACTGTATCAACCGCATAATACGCATTATTCGGTCGGAGTTTTCCCGGCGGCGGTCAATTCCTCGTCGATCGTGCTGGTGACGATCCGCCAGCGCAGCTGATCGGGGGCCGCGCCAGGCACATCGCCCGCACGGCGGAAGGAAAGCGTTCCCTGCTTCAGCGGGGTTTGCGGATTGTCGCCGTCGCGCAGGGTCACGGTGACCTCGCAGTATAGCGAGCCAGCGGCGGCCTCTTCACGTGCCTGCCCGATCTGGAGGCGCGGCTTGCCGTATTTCTCGTAACCCATCGCCAGCTTGTCCGTGCCCACCGGATCGGCCCAGGCCTGCGCCGCCACGGGAAACAGCTTTTCGCCCAGCGCCTTCGCATAGGCACCCGCGACCGCCGCGCAGTCCCGGCTCGAAAACGCCTCTGGCAGTTCGACAAGCGCCGTTTCGTAATTGGTCATCGCGACGACTTCCGCCTGGCCCGTTTCCGCCGCCGGATCGGGATCGCCCGCAGGGCCGCATCCGGCCAGCGCCAGTGCCAATGCGGGTGGGATCGTCAACAGGAGAAGCACTGAACGGTCCATAATTTATGCCTTTCTGATCAAAGTGCCGGCCCCGCGGCTGGTGAAGAATTCCAGCAGCATGGCATGGGGCACGCGCCCGTCCAACACAACCGCTGCATCACAGCCGCTTTCTACCGCATGGATACAGGTTTCCAGTTTAGGGATCATCCCGCCGCTAATCGTGCCGTCCGCGCGCAGGCGGCCGATCGCTGCCGGGTCTAGATCGGTCAGCAGAGTGCCCGATTTGTCCAGCACGCCCTTCACATCGGTCAGCAGGAACAGCCGCGCCGCGCCCAGCGCCGCCGCGATCGCGCCCGCCATGGTATCGGCATTGATGTTATAGGTATGCCCGTCCGCACCCGCGCCGATCGGGGCGATGACGGGGATCATCCCCGCCGCACTGACGGTGTCCAGAATGGTCGTATCCACCGCCGAAGGTTCCCCGACGAAACCAAGGTCGATCACCCGTTCGATATTGCTGTCCGGGTCCTTGGTGGTGCGTTCCACCTTGGTGGCCGTCACCAGCCCGCCATCCTTGCCCGAAATGCCGATTGCCTTGCCGCCCGCCGCCGCGATCCAGCCGACCAGTTCCTTGTTGATCGCGCCCGACAGCACCATTTCGGCGATGTCGGCGGTCGCCTTGTCGGTCACGCGGAGCCCGTCAACGAAGCTGCTTTCAACCCCCAGCCGTTTCAGCATCGCGCCGATCTGCGGGCCGCCGCCGTGGACCACCACCGGATTGATCCCGACCGCTTTCAGCAGCACCACATCCTCGGCAAATTCGCGCGCGGCCTTGGGATCGCCCATCGCATGGCCGCCGTATTTCACCACGAAGGTGCGGCCCTTGTAACGCTGGAAATAGGGCAGCGCCTCGATCAGCGTTTCCGCCTTGGCCAGGATGGTCCTGTCATCCGTCATAATATCTGCACCGTCTGCCATGCGCCAAATCCCTAAAATCTACCTGGCGCGCTTAGCGGCTTGGCGCGGCATAGGAAAGCCGGTTGCGCAATTTGACCAAGGCTACGCGCCCACCAGTGCGCCTCTAACTTCCGCGCAATTCCGCTGCCAGCGCTGCATAGTCGGCATGGCCGGTGACGGGCGTAACCTGCTGGCGCCACATCGTGTCGATCTGATCGGCTATATCGCTTGCGATCTCCCGGTCCGATCCGCCATCGGCGCGCATCTTGGCCGAATCGCTACCCGGCGGCAGGCCTGCATGGCTTTCGCTGCGGGCGCGCTGCATCGCATCGTCGAACCGGTCCTTATGCGCGAGCATATAGGCGCGGCTCGTCCGTTCCTCCACCAGGGCCAGTGCCGCATTGTCCAGCGCGATATCGGCAAACGCCGCCAGCCTGCGGATCGCCGCGGGCTTATCCGCCACGATGTGCGAATATTCCAGCAGCAGCGTATCGGCTTCACCGCGCCGCGCCCACCAGCTCAGCAGATGCGAGACATAGCTCTTGCCCTGCGGCCCGCCCACCAGCCAGCCGCCGAGGAATTCCTGCGGCGTGACCGTGCCGGGTTCGATGAACCACCCTTCCATGAACCGGAAGAACGACATGAACGCCGCCTTGGGCTCGCGCAGCGACACCACATATCTGGCCCCCGGCGGCAAATCCTCGTAATTGAGATGGCTCTTGAAGCCGCGCGGATTTGCGCGCTGTTCCCCATTCACGTCCAGCCCCAGTCCGGCGGAGTTTTCGATCCACGGCAGCACCCGGCTGATATCGTCGAAATCCATGTCCCCACCCGCATGCGCGGTGCGCAGCTGGTGGAACATCTGCTGCAACATGGTGGTGCCGCATTTGCCGTAGGGAGTGATGATAACATCGGTTGGACGCGGCTGATAGGGCGCTGCGGCGGCGGCCTCCGCCTCGGTCGGGGCCATCGCCATCATTCTGGCGCCGAATTCTTCCATCGAGCGCGCGCGGCGCGGCGTATCCTGTGTCATTCGGCATCATTCCCCTGGTCGCGCCCGACCGGAGTTTCGCAGCTTCGCGCACGCGGCGCAAGCACCCGCGAATAGGATGCTAGGGCTGAGGGCCTAGGCTTTTGCGGCGGTGACCATGGTGGAGATTTCGTCCATCAGGGCGAGGCGGCGTTTCTTCAATTCCTCGGAATGTTCGTCCGACACCGGGGTGATTTCCGCGTCGCTGCGGTGAATTTCGTCGTTCACCTCGTGATACTGGTCCGCCAGATTGCGGAAATGCGCGTCCTCCAGCTTGAGCCTGTGCAGCGCCTCGCCATCGTCGGGAAATTCGGCGTGGAGATCATGCGGGGTGTTGGACATCGTGGGGGGAGCCTTTCAAGATGGAGCCCCGCCCTAGCACGCCACCAGCCCGCTGCATTGCGCCAAATCAAATTTGCGCCGGTGCGAGTGCGCGGCGGAGCTGGGCTGAAAGGCCTATTGGTTCACGCAGAGGCGCGGAGAATGGGTGCCTGCGGCGCAGCCGCGCTCACGCTTTCGAGGTCACCAGAGCCCCGGTGCAGTAAAAAGCCCAACCCCTCCGCGCCTCTGCGCCTCCGCGTGAGAAATCACTTCTTCAAACGGTTGGGTCGGCGGGGATCTGGCTTGCGTGAGAACATCATTGCGATCTTGGGACGGGAATTAAGCTGACCCTGGAATTACCCAGAATGGTTGGAAGTCTCCGCATTCGACTCAGCAGAAAATTGATTCGGGTTGCCGCACGGAGATTGCTGAGCCGACCCTCTTAGAGTCCGACTCATAATTATTGTGTATGATATCATATTCTTGCGATCCGCCTTACGAGGAGTTGGACGGAGGCCATGAAGATCCATGCGGTTGCAGAAGCGATGGTGTGTTCAAAGTCTTTGGCGAGCCGGCGGTTCCGG
>JAGXGU010000103.1 GCA_024636575.1 Altererythrobacter sp. | reverse complement strand
GCGAGACACTTTCATTTCCGCCGGTCAGTTCAACAAATGCGTGCCAAATTTCCATCGGTCATCGGTCCAAGGGTCTGCAGGGCTTGGCTTCGCTCAGGCGATCTCGCGGCCCCGGGGCTTCGGATTATTTGTGAAGCCTAGTGGCTGAGTATAGAGTTTGCACCGGAGAATAACAGTTGAGGTCAGCATTTCGCCCCGGCGATGTGACTGCCGCATTTTGGAAGATACATGGGGGTTGCCAATGGAGAATCCAGGAAAACTGCTGGCCGCTTCTGCGGCCCTTTTGATTGCAAGTCCTGTGCAGGCTGAAAATCGCCAGGAAGTTCCCGCGCCGTCGGCCTCGCAGCAATCGTTACCTCCTGTCGAAACGCTCGGCGAAATCGAACAGGACGGGACGGTAATTACGGGCAGCTTCCGGCTTCCGCCATCAATCTACCTGAGCGATGAAGCGCGGGCCAAGCTACCGCGCCAGGCGACCGACCAGATGGCGATGCTGCAGATTATCCTGAACGCACCCGATCCGTCAGCGATCCGGCCACTGGCCGCGCGCAGCATGGAACCGATGCATTCGGCAACCCGGAAGGCCTATGGGGTGAAGACCGAAGCAGGCGAGCTTGCCGGCGTGCGGGTTATGTATGCCATGCCCGCTGGCGGTGTTCCGGCTGCGAATGCGGACAAGATCCTCATCAATTTCCCAGGCGGCGGTTTTGTGGCTGGAACGGCAGATGGCACTGGCATGACCGAGTCCATCCCTCTGGCTGGCCTTGCCAGGGTGCGCATCGTTTCGATCAGTTATCGGCAGGCCCCAGAATATCGGTTCCCAGCAGCCAGCGAGGATTCAGCAGCAGTCTATCGCGAATTGCTGAAGACGTATGCGCCGGAAAACATAGGCATCTTCGGGTGCTCCGCTGGTGGCGCACTCGCTGCACAATCGATCGCATGGTATGATCGGGCGGGCCTCCCACTGCCGGGGGCCGTTGGAATTCTCTGCGCGTCGGCAGACCGTTTTCGTGGCGGCGATTCCATGGCCTATGCGCGTCCTTTCGCAGGCCTGGCCCCCAGCAAGGATGGCGGCCTATCCTATTTTGACGGGGTCGATAGCGATGATCCGCTGGTCTCGCCCGGACTGTATCCGGATTTGCTGGCCAAATTCCCACCGACCCTCGTGATTACAGCGAGCCGCGCGATGGAAATGAGTGCTGCGATCAATACCCACCGCGAACTGGTCAAGGCGGGAGTCGATGCCGACCTCCATGTCTGGGACGGCCTGGGACACGCGTTCTTCTATGATCCGACACTACCGGAATCGCGTGAAGCGTTCAATGTGATGGCAGAGTTCTTTGCCGACCATCTTGGGCTGGAACGATAGCCGATTTACCGGAGGTCGTTATTTTCGCCCCGATGCCTATCGGACGCACAGCAAGGGGCGCTATCGCTCCGATCGATCAAGGAGTCTCCGATGGATGAATTCACTGTGGCTGCCGTGAGTGTACAGCAATTGCACGCCCGTTTTGTCGATGCAGTATTCCGCCAGGATATTGATGCATTTGCCGCGTGTTTTGCCAAGGACGGTGTTTGGAAGATTGCCGGTATGGACCTGGCCGGGCGCGAGGCAATCCATGCTGCGGCGGGTAATCTGCTTGGCCGATGCGAAAAGATCCAGCTGATCGCGCAAATGCCGATTCTCGAAGTTGATGGCATTACAGCGCAGGGCCGTCAACAGATCACCGAACTGGCCAAAATGCCGGACGGTGCCGGGTTCATTACCTTCGGCGTGTATCATGACCGATACCTGTTCGAAGATGGCCGGTGGCGCTTCGCACGGCGGCACTGGGCGTTTAAATATCGTGGCCCGTTCGATTTGTCTGCGGGGTTTGTGGCGACACCGGATTACGACCAGTTTCCCAATGGTCCGGCTGACGACGAAGAAACCTATGTTCGTCCTGCCTGAACAATCAGCGGCCTGCAGCAGACGAAGCTTGCTCGCTGGCCGAAAGCAAACAAGAGCTCTGAATGAAGCTTGAAGGCAAAACCGTTGTCCTGACAGGTGCCGGAAATGGCATCGGCCGCGAATTGACGTTGCTGTTGGTGCAGGGCGGGAGCCGGGTTGTCGGGATCGACATTCGGGCCGCGTCGCTGGATGATACTCATGGCCTGCTTGATGCCGGATCGTCTGACGCACTTATCCCATATCCACTCGACATCACAGATAGCGAGGATGTTGCAGCCTTGCCTGCCAAATTGCTCGAACTGCACGGTCCGGTCGACTGCCTGATCAACTGCGCCGGAATGATCCAGCCATTCGTTCGTCTCGCTCAACTTGACGATGTGACGATGCAGCGGGTGTTCGACGTGAACTGGTTCGGCACGCTTTACATGACGCGTGCTTTCCTGCCGCATCTGGCAGCGCGGCCCGAAGCACAGCTGGTCAACTTTGGCAGCATGAGCTCAATCGCTCCATTGCCGGGACAGGCAATTTATGGCGCGTCAAAGGCCGCGGTAAAACTGCTGACAGAATCGCTTTATGCTGAATATATGGATAGCAACCTGCACGTCACGCTGGTGCTGCCGGGCGCGGTGTCGACCAACATCAGTCAGAATTCTGGCATCGACTTGCCGAAAAATCGCTCAGCTTCCGACCGACCGCGCGATGTGGAGACTCCGGAAAAGGCGGCCCGCACAATCCTGCACGGTATCGAGGACAATGCTTTTCGTGTCCTGGTGGACAAGATGGCGATCGATGCCGACGCTCTTTATCGCAGCGACCCGCAGATGGCGGTGGAGGCCATAGCGAGAAACTTCAGCGGCCTGCTATCCGATTAAAGATTGCCTGCGGCACGCCCCGATAGGGCTTACTGGCGGGGGAGTGGCCGTAGTGCAAGCACACTGCCTTCCGCATCGCCGGCGATGTAAATTGTTCCATCCGGTGCAGCTGCCAGCCCGGCAAAAGGTTCCATCGGTCCCGACATATTGCCCACACCGCCCAAGATCTTGGGCGTAATTCCGGGTGGTGCCTTAAGTGGCAGACCGCGCCCGAGCACTTGGCGGTCGCTGCCATCAAGCTCAAAGCTGAGCACTTCCTTGCTTGCGGCATCCAGGACCAGCAGCCGGTCACCCGCCACCGTCAGGCCCTGCGGCTCACGCAATCCCTCGACCACTGTTTCCGTGCCGCTGCGCTTAATTCTCACGATCCGGCCGCCGTTTGCTTCACTCACCAGCACGTCGCCATCAGGCGCAATTGCGACGCCCATCGGACGGTCTATTCCTTCAGCCAGAGTTTCGACTTCCCCGTCCGAAGCGCGCAATACGCGCCCGCTCGCTGCGTCGGTGAACACTGCCGCGCCATCCGAAGCTCGCGCCACCCCGAACAACAGGCCGTAGCCCTCGGCTACCAGTTCGCTTGTGCCATTCGCGAGATTCCAACGCATCAGTTGGCCATTGGCATTGGTGACCAGCCACTGTCCCGGTCCGTCCGCCGCGACGCCGCGTGCAAAGCCTGGATAGCCGGGAGTGAAGATAAAACCGATCTTCTGGCGGGTTCCGGTTTGGTCGTACAAATAACTATAGGCGCCATCGGCAACGAAGATTGCGCCATTGCCATCAACCGCGATCCCCATCGGCCACTGCAGCCCGTCGTGAACCAGGGTGCGGGTCTTGCCGCCGCCTAGAACCTCGTTGATCTGGCCGGAGATGCTTGAGACGAATATACGCTCACCCACAAATGTCACATTGTCGAGGCCCGGGGCTATATTGGCGAGCACTTCGCGCTGTCCGGTTTGGGGATCGATGCGGAGCACATCGCCGGTGGCTACCTGCGTCGAGACGATCCGGCCCTTGCTATCGAATTTGATAGAGTCGGGAACGCCGAGATTGCCCATGACCACTTCGTGAATTCCGCTGTCGATATCGATCCGCCAGATCTCGTTCGTAGCCATCATCGGCATGTAGAGTTTACCGTCTGGACCCACGGAAAAAGCATTCGGCATTGGTGCATTCTCGAGGAAAATTCGTTGCGCGCCGGTCTGAAGGTCAAGTTCCATCACGCGCCCGTCCGGACGGCATTCCCCTGCGATCAGGCGGCCGTTGTGCATGGTGATGGGATTGGCCACCGGCATATCGTCGCTGATCACGCGATAACTGCCATCGGGGGCGAGCATGCTGACCCGGCCTACAGTGATCTCGGTCACGTAGATGTTGCCTGCATCGTCGAACACGAGGTAATCAGGCGCGGTAATTGGCCCGTTCAGCGGGCAAATCGTCTCTATCGCCCCGCTGTCGGGATCAATTGCACTGATCTTGCTTCCGGGAACCTGTGCGACATAAATGCGGCCGTCTGGCCCCGTGCTGATGCCGTTGGCACCGTGCAGGCGGCTGGGCGGGCTCAGGCGGGAGATTTCCCACCCATCGGCCGCTTGGATGTTTTCCAGTCCTTCATGGCGCCCCGTTGGGTCGATCATGCCGCGTTTCACCTGTTCTCAACCGTGTCCGATCAGCGCCTTGGTCTCAAGATATTCCTCGAATCCGAATTTGCCCCATTCGCGGCCATTGCCGCTTCGTTTGTAACCGCCGAATGGTGCGTTAAAATCAAACCCGCCATTGATGTAGACCGCGCCAGCGCGGATTTTCCGGGCGACTTCGCGGCACTTGTCCAGGTCCTGGCCATCGACATAGGCTGCCAGACCGAAGTCGGTATCGTTGGCAATCGCAACTGCCTGATCAAGATTGTCATAGCCGATCATAACCAGCACTGGACCGAAGATTTCCTCGCGCGCAACGACTTGGTCATTGGTGGCCACAAACACGGTCGGCTTGACGTAAAAGCCCTTGTCCAACCCCTCGGGGCGGTCGAGGCCGCCGGCAATCAGTTCGGCACCTTCCGCTATGCCCTTGGCGATATAGCCTTCCACCGTATCGAACTGTTCCTTTGAAACCACCGGCCCCATTGCCACATTACCCGCCGGATCACCGACCGAGACTTCGTTCGCCGCCGCAATGGCGGCGGCCTTTGCCTCGTCCATTCGGCTATTGGGCACGAGGAGGCGTGAGCCTGCGCTACAAGTCTGGCCGGAGTTCAACATCATGCCGCTGGTCGCGGCAGCTACGCGTTCGACCATTCCGGTGTCGTCGAGCACGATGTAGGGGCTCTTGCCGCCAAGTTCGAGGCATACGCGCTTGACCGTTTCGGCAGCGTCTTTCTGTATTTGCACCCCAACACTTTCGGAACCGGTAAAGCTGATCATGTCGACATCGGGGTGGGTGGAAAGCGCATTTCCGATCACCGATCCCTTGCCCTGCACCATGTTGAATACGCCTGCAGGCACCCCGGCAGCATCAAGGATCTCGGCGAGAATCTGTGCCGAATAGGCAGCGAGCTGGGGCGGTTTCAGAACAATGGTGCAGCCTGCGGCTAGCGCCGGGAATATCTTTACCGTCACCTGGTTGATCGGCCAGTTCCAAGG
>JAGXGU010000102.1 GCA_024636575.1 Altererythrobacter sp. | reverse complement strand
GGTTGGGCCCGGTCTGAGGCTGCAAAAAGGTTACCGGTACGATCCATTTACGGCTGCCGTCATAGGGAGGGAATACAGCCCTGCCGCCAAGCGCGCTGATGGCCATACGCCGTTCGTAATTTTCCAGATCTTCGGGCTTTACGGCCTCTGCCCAACCCATGCCGAACGAACCGCGATAGCCGCTATCAATCCGTAATTCATCGACGAACCGGCGGAACAGCGGTTCTTCGACCTTTTCAACCGTGCTGAACAGAGCCGCACCGGCACGCAGGTAGGCGACGTTCGCACTGCTACGGCGTTCCAGGGCGGACCCGATCGTTTGCGAGATGGATTGAAGGCGGGCACGTTCACGCTGATATGCCACGCGCTCGATGGAAAAAACGCCAAGGCCGGTGATCGCGGAAATCAGCAGGAAGATCAGCACCGGCACCGCGCGCGGATATTTCACGAGCCACCTGCGTACAGTCCTTTGGGGGGTTGCCGCCTGTTTCACGGAGAAAAATCAATCACGGGCAAAAACCCTCCTGTTGGCCCCGGTTTTCGGCGGACAAAAAAATTTATCCGCCAACTTGGTGCGCTGACTTTGATTGCAGCAAAGTCAGCGCACCAGATTCTTGTTTTAATGCGTTTTCCGAACCGGTAAATTATTCCATCTGGCGCGAAATCACTCTAGGTGTCAGGCAGGGAACAAAACAACGGGCTCTTCGTTCCTCGCATAACAAATACATTTAATCAGCGCGGCCCACAAATTTTGATTAAACCGGTATCAGGGGTGACCTCACGGATGTTGCAAGTTTCCTATGAAATCTGACAAGAAAAAGGGCGCCAAGGATATTTCGCGGAGCGGAAAAGTGAACCCAATGCAGCCAGCCAGCCACGCCGGGCACCACGTTGGCGAGAAACCTGAATGGGCGAATGGACTTCGCCGATTATACGATTCCGTGGTGGAAGAACCTTTGCCTGACAGCTTCAAGGCCCTGTTATCGCGTCTGGATGACAAATCCTGATGAGCGATAGCGCGCGCACACCAAGCGAAAAGGCCGATTTCAAACGCGAACTGACCGAAGTCATCCCGCATCTTCGCGCGTTCGCACGCGGATTGTGCGGCCGCCCTGACATGGCCGACGATCTGGTACAGGAAGCCATGATGAAAGCGTGGGCAGCGCAGGAACGGTTCGAACCCGGCACATCCATGCGGGCATGGACATTCGTGATCCTGCGCAACGCCTATCTGACAGACATGCGGCGCAACCGCTTCCGCGGCGAATATGACGAAAATGTCGCCGAACGGATCCTGACTGCGCCTGCCGGTCAGGAAGAACCGATCCATCTGGCGGACCTGCACCGGGCCTTGCTGACCCTGCCGCCCGAACGGCGCGAGGCTTTGCTGCTGGTTGGCGCAGGCGGGTTCTCCTATGAAGAAGCGGCCAGCATTTGCGGCTGCGCAGTCGGTACAATCAAGAGCCGGGTTGGCCGGGCCCGGGCCACGCTGAGTTCGATGATGGAAGACGGCGACATTCCGCGCCGATCAACCGGGGACGCATCGGCACACCGCGCGATCCTGCAGGAACTCGACATGGTTGCCACAGGCAACGGGCTCGCTTCCAAGACTCGATAATCCGGGCTATATCGCGCAGGGCAGCGCTGTTTCCATTGTCACCAGATAAAGCGGCAGCTAGCTGTTATACCCCTGCCGGGGACATGAGGATTAGCAATGGACGCACCGGTTTCTTCGTCTGATCCGGCCCCCGGGCACGCGGCACCGCAAATACAGTCCGCCCGCACGCGCAAGGCATTTGCGGAACAGGAACTGCGCCTGATTTCCGCGCTCGTGCTGATATTGGGGGCAGGCCTGTTCTTCGCCCTGCCATTCGTGCTGTCGATCGGATCGGTGGTTTTCCTGCCGGTAGTGACGGCCATCGTGCTGACGATCATCCTGTCCCCTTTGGCAGACAAACTTGCGGGTTGGGGCCTGCCCAACATCCTTGCATCGCTGATCGCCTTGCTGACTTTCATCGCAATCCTGCTGCTGGCGCTGGCCCTGATCCTGCAACCAGCGGTAGAGCTATATGATCGCTTGCCGGCGATGGCGAACCAGGCGGCCAGGCGGTTTGGCGAATTTCAGCAACAATTTGCCTGGCTGGCGATGGCCAATCAGGAACTGGCCAAGTTGATGGGGCAAACCGATGGGCGCGAAGTGGTGCTCGCCAGCCCGTCGGTAATCCAGCAATTGGCCTTGGCGACGCCTAGCGTGGTTCTGGAAACCCTGCTGACGCTATTGATGACGTTCTTCATGATCGAGGCCCGGGTACGCATGCGGCAGCACCTGCTGTTCGACCGGACATCCTTCGTCACCAGTATCAAGGCAGCCCGGGCATTGCGCGAAATGCAAGACAGGGTCGCCGCCTATATTTTCACCGTTGCATGGATCAATGGCTGTGTCGGCGTGGTGGTGACGATCGGCGCCTGGGCGATGGGTGTGGACGCGCCGGTGATGTGGGGCGGGCTTGCAGCTCTGCTTAATTTCATTCCCTACATCGGCCCGCTGGTGATGACATCCCTGCTGGCCCTGTTCGGTATCGGCACGGCAGAAACCGCCGTTCTGGGGATCATCCCGGCCGCAGCCTATCTGGGCCTGCATGCGGTGGAGGCCAATATTGTGACCCCGGCCATATTGGGCGCGCGGTTCACAATGAACCCGGTGATGATCCTGATCGCGCTCAGCTATTTTTCATGGATCTGGGGCGTATTCGGGGCGCTTTTGTCGGTCCCCATACTGCTGATGTTGACCGCGTTTTTCGACAATGTCGGGCGGCCCAATCTGATCGGTTTTGTCTTTGGAGAACCGCTGTTTGCGGAAAACCTGCTCGATCTTGCGCGCGAGGAGCCTTCTACCGAGGGCTGAGCGCGGCAGGACACCCAAAAGGCCCGCCCGGCAGATGCTGGGCGGGCCTTTCCTGTCTGCCATTCATCCGGTCAGGCGGGGTATTTCCAGGTCGTGCCCCGAGCCAGATTGTCGGAGGCAAAAGCCCAGTTCAGTTTCTGGTTGATCACGGCATCAAGATAGGCAGGCCGTTTGTTCTGGTGATCCAGATAATAGGCATGTTCCCACAGGTCGATCACCAGCAGCGGGTTGAAATCGCTATCGGCCAGCGTGTCGCCGTCATGGGTTTCTTCGATGGACAGCTTGCCGTCCTTTTCCGCCAGCCAGACCCAGCCACTGGCGAAGTGGCCTAAGCCGCGGTCAGCCAGCTTGGCCTTCAAATCATCGGTTGAACCGAAGGCCGCGTCGATCATCACGGTCAATTCGTCCGACGCACTCGTGCTGTCGGCGGCCAGCGATTGCCAATAAAAGCCGTGGTTATAGCTCTGCGCGGCATTGTTGAAGAGGCCCTGATTGGTACCCCGCGCGGCGGCAATGACATCTTCCAACGATGCATCGGCATGGTCCGTGCCCTTGATCGCTGCATTGGTCTTGTCCAGATAGGCCTGATGGTGCTTGCCGTGGTGGAACGACAATGTCTCAGCCGAAATGGCCGGATCGAGCGCGGTGTCCGGATAAGGCAGCGGGGTGAGTTTAAAAGACATGGTTTCTCCAATCAGTCAGTGTGAAACTATTTCAGTGTTGTAAATTCAACGCATGGGCGGCGAAAGAGTTGCAGGATTCGCGTTCAATCCTGCGTAGATCGGTCGACCGCCGCTGTCACGGCCACATTCATCGTCACATTGGCCAGCGTGCGCATGATATCGGGCAACATTTCCACCGCCACCAGCAGCGCCAGCGGCTCCACCGGAACACCCATCGCAATCGCAATCGGGCCGATAGAGACCACGAAGCTGATCGATCCGGGCAGGCTGACCGACCCGATGCTGATGATGAAGGCCACGGCGATGCCGGCAACCATCATCATCGGTGATAATTCCACGCCTGCCAGAGCGGCGATATAAATCACCACCGCCAAATTCATCGCCGGGCTGGTCGCGCGGAAAATCGCCACTGCCAGCGGCAGCACGAAATCGGCGGTCCGCTCGCGAATGCCAAGTGTTCCGGCACTGGCCAGCATGGCAGGCAGGCTGGCGAGCGAGCTCTGGGTCGAAATCGCCACTGCCTGCGCCGGGATCATCGCCCGGGCAAACCGCAGCGGGCTGATCCGTCCGGCCAGCAACGCCAGCAGATACGCGCCCAGCAAGACACAGGTGCCCACGGCGCTGACGGTAAGAATGTAATGCCCCAGCGCGGCAAAGGCCCCGCCCCCGCTGCGCGCCGCAACCCCCAGCGCAAGTGCGAACACCCCGACCGGCGCGGCCCACAAAACCCAGCCGATTATCGTCAGCATCGTATTGGCCAGCGCGCGGAAAAAGCGCAGCAGGGTCTCGCGCTGCTCGCCCGGCAAACGGACCATTGCCAGCGCAAACATGGCGAAGAATATCGTCAGTGGCAGCATCGCCGTTTCCGCCGCAGCGGCAATAATGTTGGGGGCGATCAGCGAAGTGATGAAATCGCCGATCACCGGCACTTGCTGCGCCTGCGTATTGCCTGCCGCCAGCAGACCCGAAGCCGATGCGGGAATCGGGAAAATCGCCAGCAGGGCCGGCATCGCCAATACCGCGACAACTCCGCCAAGCACCAGGAGACCGAATACCAGCCCCAGCATCAACCGCGCCGCCTTGCCCGCGCTGGCGGCCTGCGCCATTTGGGTGATGCCCAGGATCAGCAGCGCCGCCACCAGCGGGATGATCGTCATCTGAAGCGCGCGCAGCCATAGCGATCCGACCGGCTGCGCGGCCGCCAGCACCGTATCCAGCAGCGCATTGTCCGCCAGCGCCCATCCCGCAAGCAATCCGGCAACAAGCCCCCCGAATGTCCACCAGACCGGCAGGCGGATCGAGATCAGATCGCCCGAATTTTCTGTCCTGGTCTTTGTTGTTTCCGGCAAAGTTGCGGCTCCATTTGCATTGATGTTTCGTTCGGCAGGCCCCCAAAGGCCTTCCCTTTGCAGGCTTAACGCGCCAGTAGTCCGTGGCAAGTATCAGCGCATGCTGCGAACAAATTCGAAGCGAGAATTCCATGGGACGTAAGTTTTTCGGCACAGACGGCATTCGGGGCCGGACCAATGAAGGCGTGATGACCGCCGCCACGGCCATGCGCGTGGGGCAGGCCGCAGGGCGCCATTTCCTGCGCGGGGATCACAAGCACCGCGTCGTGATCGGCAAGGATACCCGCCTGTCAGGTTACATGATGGAAAGCGCGCTGGTGGCCGGTTTTACCAGCGTGGGCATGGATGTGATCATGACCGGGCCGCTGCCCACCCCCGCCATCGCATTGCTGACCCGCGAAATGCGCGCCGATCTGGGGGTAATGATCTCCGCCAGCCACAATCTTTACGAGGATAACGGCATCAAGCTGTTCGGTCCCGATGGTTTCAAATTGTCCGACCAGGACGAAATGGCCATCGAAGCCCTGATCCAGTCCGATCAGCCGCTTGCCGCATCTGCTGATATCGGCCGCGCCCGCCGGATCGATGATGCACGCGGCCGCTATATCCATGCGATCAAGCAATCGGTTCCGCAGGATGTCCGGTTCGACGGGCTGAAAATTGTGGTCGATTGCGCCCATGGTGCCGCTTACGAAGTTGCCCCATCCGCGATCTGGGAACTGGGCGCGAAAATCATCACCTTGGGCGTCACCCCCAATGGCAAAAATATCAATGACGGGGTCGGATCGACTTCGCTCGATGCGGTGAAGGCAGCCGTGGTCGCAGAAGGTGCGGACATCGGCATTGCCCTGGACGGGGATGCAGACCGGCTGATCGTGGTGGACGAGAACGGGCGGACAGTCGACGGGGACCAGATCATGGCCCTGATCGCCACCCGGCTGGCGGCCCGCGGCGAATTGAGGGGCGGCGGGATTGTGGCCACGGTGATGTCCAATCTCGGACTGGAGCGGTTCCTTGCGGCAAACGGCCTGACGCTGGAACGGGCCAAGGTCGGTGATCGTCATGTGCTGGAAAAAATGCGCAGCGGGGGCTTCAATGTCGGCGGCGAGCAATCAGGCCACATGATCATGCTGGACCATGCCACCACGGGCGATGGCACCATTGCCGCATTGCAGGTGCTGGCCGCGCTGGTGCAATCAGGCAAGAAAGCGAGCGAGTTGCTGCATCTGTTCGATCCGGTGCCGCAATTGCTGAAGAACGTGCGCTATTCCGGCGGCGCTCCGCTTGAAAACGAAACCGTCAAATCAGTGATAGCCGAAGCCGAAGCGGAATTGGCGGGCAAGGGCCGGTTGGTGATCCGCCCGTCCGGCACAGAGCCGGTGATCCGGGTGATGGCCGAAGGCGATGACCAGGCACAGGTGGAAGCGGTGGTGGACCGCATCTGCGGCGCAATAAGGGATGCCGCCTGATGCTGGAAATGCGCCCCGATTGCGAAGGCTGCGGCGCGGATCTGCCTGCCGAGGCGCCGGGCGCGTTCATCTGCAGTTTTGAATGCACCTTTTGCGCGCATTGCGCCGAAGCGTTGGATGATCGCTGCCCGAACTGCAGCGGTGAATTGATGGACCGGCCATCACGCAGCATGGCTTTGCAGGATAAATTTCCTGCCGGCACGCTGCGCAGGTTCAAGGGATGAGCAAACCGGCAACCACACCGCCGCGCATCCTGTCCATTGCCGGTTCCGACAGTTCGGGCGGTGCGGGGATTCAGGCCGATATCAAGACGATCACCATGCTGAGCGGTTATGCCATGACCGCGATCACTGCTGTAACTGCGCAGAATACGGTCGGTGTTCAGGGCATCACCCCGATCAATGGCGAATTCGTGGCTGAACAGATCGCATCCTGCATGGACGATATCGGGGCGGACGCGATCAAGATCGGCATGCTGGGCAATGCGGATATCACACACCATGTGGCGGCTGCACTGGTCGCCGCGCCGGCAATAGCCGCGCGTTCCGCCGCCGGATACGCAGCCAGGAACGCGCGCGCCGGGACCGGCCGCTTCCCCATCGTTCTCGATCCCGTGATGATCGCGACTTCGGGTGCCCGGCTGATCGACGAGGAAAGCATTTCGGTGATGCGGTCGCGCCTGTTCCCGCTGGCGACCCTGTTGACCCCCAATTTGCCCGAGCTGGAATTGCTGTCCGGCCGCCAGTTGCGCACGCTGGAACTGATGCAGGACGCCGCCGGTGAACTGGCCAGGGAAGCTGGCTGCGATGTGCTGGCAAAGGGCGGCCATACCGAAGACGAACGCGTGATCGATGTGCTGGTCAGCCCGTCGGGGGAAGCCACGGTTTTTCACCACGCACGGATCGCCACGCCCCATACCCATGGCAGCGGCTGCACATTGTCAGCCGCAATCGCGACCTTGCTCGGCCATGGTCTGCCGCTGGAAGATGCGGTCAGGATCGCGCGTAAATTCGTCTATAGCGCGATGGAAAATGCCCCCGGTTTCGGCCAGGGCGGCGGGCCGATGGGGCATCAGGCAGTGGGCAAGGGATCCTAGGATTCGAGCTCGTAGAATTCGGCGATATGCACCCAGGCTTCTTCGGCGGTTTCGCACCAATGGAATAAATTCAGATCATCCCGGTTGATCGTGCCTTCATCGGCCAGCGCATCGAAATTGACGACCTTGGTCCAGAATTCCTTGCCGAACAGCAGGATCGGGATCGGCTTCATCTTGCCGGTCTGGATCAGGGTCAGCAATTCGAGGAATTCATCAAGGGTGCCGAAGCCGCCGGGGAAGACCGCCACCGCCCGCGCCCGCAGCAGGAAATGCATCTTGCGCAGGGCAAAATAGTGGAACTGGAACGACAGATACGGCGTCACATAGATATTGGGCGCCTGTTCATGCGGCAGGGCGATGTTGAGCCCGATCGATTCCGCCCCGGCATCGGATGCGCCGTGATTGGCCGCCTCCATGATCGACGGACCTCCGCCTGAACAGATCACGAACTGGCGTTTGCCTTCTTCGACAATCGATTTCTCGCTGACCAGTCGGCCCAGATTATAGGCTTCCTGATAATATTTCGATTTTTCCGCCAGCCGCTCTGCCACCGCCTTGCGTTCCGGCGG
This sequence comes from Altererythrobacter sp., assembly GCA_024636575.1. Classification (GTDB taxonomy): domain Bacteria; phylum Pseudomonadota; class Alphaproteobacteria; order Sphingomonadales; family Sphingomonadaceae; genus Allopontixanthobacter. The sequence continues at coordinate 5,768 of JAGXGU010000102.1, read as the reverse complement.
GGCATTAGCCACCAGCGATGCAGCCTCTGCCGGTGACGGTATCCGCGCGGAACCATACATGACCAAGGTGGAGCCAACGCCTGCTTCTTCCAGCAGCATTTCCGGCTTGAGCAATTCCAGCTGGAAGCGGACCGGGCGCAATTCCTCGCGCAGCAGGAAATCATCATCCTGAAACGCCAGCCGGTACGCAGGGTGCTTCGTCTGCGGTGTCTGCTTGGGCGCTGATACAGCGGTTTTCGCCTCAACACTCGCCGGATAGAATTTGCGCTTGCTGAGTTCGTGGTCGTTTTTCTTGTTTGCCATGCCTACCGCCCTAATCGCGCGGCGATGCAGGGGCAAGTTACGAATTCAACAATGAAAAACGGATACCCCGTGCGGCCCCTGATTTATGTTCGCCATTGTTTGTCCCCGCTTTGATCCGGGCGGCCACCATCGCACCAGCCTATCCGATCCATGCCGCAATCGCAGCGCCATATGTGCGTCCGACCGGCACCCCGGTGTGGTCACACAGCACCAGAATGCGGCCACCACCGGGCCGGGGCCTGGCTCCGGTCACATGCTCACGATTGACTACATAGCTCTTGTGTACGCGCACGAACTGCGGCGACATTGCCTCAAGGAAACGGGCCAGGTTCATCGTAACCAGAAGCCGGCGACCACTGGCAAGCACCACTTCGCAATAGTCGTCGGCTGCCTGGACATAAAGAATGTCGCTTTCGGCGACGCGGCGGGTGTGGGAACCCGTTCGCAGAACCACAATGGGTTCACTCTCGCGTTCTGCTCGGGCGAGCCGCTCTGCGAGTGCCGCCGCACGTTTCAATTCTGCGTCTCGCTCGAGACGGATGCGCCGCAAACTCCTGACTTGTTCGATGGTCAAAATCATGAGCAGCGCCGCCAGTATGGCAAAATAGGTTCGCTCGAGAAAGCTGGCACCCTGCCAGGTTATGAGGGCGACAACAGCCAAACCTGTCGCCAAGCCGGCCGAGGCAGCGCGTGGCTGCTGGTTGCGCGCGTGCCACGCGCAGACGCTTAGTCCTGCCGCGCCGGCCAAGATGGCACCCAGAGCCTTGAAGCCATACCAGGGCATGAAGAGAATGCTGACTGCTGCGGCTCCTGCAACACCCAGAGCGACCAAGCCTTCCCAGCCTTGGGCGAACCGGCGGGCAGCATAAGTGCCGATAAGTACGGCGGTTACCGAGGCCAGCCCGGCGACCGCCACCAAACGCGCCAGGTAATACGGATATGAATATGCGATAAAGGCATGGCTTACTTCGACAACAATCTGCAGCACTGCAGAACCCGCCAATAGCGCGAGCAACAAAGATCCTCTGTCGCGCCGGTCGCTAAGCGCGACTGCCAGAAAGTACGAGCCTGCAGCCGCCAGCATGCCCAGCATGAGAAGCGTCGGCAGATACACCCACAGGCCGCGAAGTTGCTGGCTCTGAAATGGTCCTACGTAGAAAACGCGGACCGCGGGCTTCACCGGCAGCCAGGCATGATGGGCTGACATGCGCGCCGATACTACGTTAGGTCCGGGCCGAACGAGATGGGTTGGCACAGGAAATGTGGCCACATACCGGCCGGCTTTTTCCCGCGCGCCGATCGCTGCCGGTACGCCGTTGCGACCCAAAAGGATGCCGTTCCAACGGACTTCCGAACTTGCCAGAGCGACAATTCGTACCATCAGCGGACGCGAGAGTGGCAAAGCCTGCTCACTCACCTCGACCTTGCGCTGGATAGTAACCTCGCCTTGTTCGATTGAGATATCCTCCAGCTTGACCGGCCTGCATTGCGAAGCCGGTGGCTCCGCGCATAGGCGGACTGATCCCGAAACGATGGGATGTGGGCCTGCTGCCACCAGGAACAGCATGGCCGCGACGCTGAGTATTATCCTCATCAGCTGACCTTAGCCCGGTTCTTGTGCGTTGTCCCTGTCGTTCACCCCCTGTCGTTCACCGACGCCGTCAGTCATTGCCCGAAAGCTCGTCGACACATCCCTTCGCGGGGGTCAACCGAATGCCCACGGCCAATTGCGGTTGTAATCCTTGCGAAACGGCAGGCCCCGACGCGAAGCCATTCCCTCGTCTGCCCGTCCAACAGAACTGGAAATCTTCTGCCATGAAACTTGTATCAATTGCCCTGCACCCGGCGAACTTGCCATTTGCGATCTTGTCCGGCGCTTTTGCGCTGGCGCTATCCCAGCCAGCTGCGGCGGGCGAACCGCAAAGGCAGGGTGAAGCCGAGTTGGTCGGGCCGCAAGTGGATCCCACCCAGGTTGCCGATCGGATGCTCGCGGCGCTAGTGGAGATGAACGGGGTGCCGGGCATGGCGGCATCGGTGTGGAAGGATGGAGCCCTCGTCTGGGCCGGGGAGGCCGGGTACCGCAACGCCGAAGAGCGACTGCCAGTGGAGAAGGGAACGGTGTTCCGGCTCGCCAGCGTTTCGAAGATATTCGCTGTTGTCGCCGCAGCACGGCTGCGCGAGCAGGACCTCCTCGATGTCAACCGGCCTGTTCAGGACATCATCGATTATCTGGACAATGACTGGCCGCCCATAACCACCGGACAGCTCGCTTCGCATACCTCCGGGATTCCCCACTATCAGGAAATCGACAGTGGCCGCGGCGGCATCAAATTCGAAAACATGGATGAATCCGTGAGCGTATTCAGCGGCCGCGACCTGCTGTTTACGCCGGGCGCAGGGTACAATTATTCCTCTTATGGCTACACACTTCTCAGCGCGGTGGTCGAGCAGGCTGCCAGCCAGCCCTATCTGGACTATCTTGCTGCGGAGATCGTCCCGGGTTTGCGTATCGGGCCGGACATCACGGACACCTCACATCCCGATGCCTCTACAGCCTATACCTACATGGAGGGTGAACTCGCCGTCGCACCACCGCATGATTACAGCTACAGTTGGGGCGGTGCCGGGCTCGGCTCCACCGCGAGCGACCTTGCAGAGTTTGGTGGTCGGATTCTTTCAGGAGCCGTCATTTCGGATGCCAGCTTTGCATGGATGCAGCAACCGGCGCGGCTGTCCGACGGCAGTTCTGTCGAAGAAGGCGGTTTTCCAGTGGGATTCGGCTTGCGCGGCGGAACCGACATCGATGGAGAGCGCATCGTCCATCATGCCGGTGTCACGCTGGGCGCCCGCAGCGTCCTTATGCTGTATCCCGACAGCAAGATCGCCGCCAGTGTGCTGTCGAATGCGCCCTGGGTATCGAACATCCAACAGACCGCGATCATGCTCGCCGCCCCTTTCCACAAGCCGCTTGCTCCTCAGGATTCCAATCCCTGTCCCGTCGAAGCGACCCGCTATGCCGGCACGCATAATGGCGTGTCGTTGCTCGGCACAGCGCATTTCGTGCAGGACGAAGGGATATGTGTTGGCACGATATCGATTGATGGCACTCTTGCCGAATGGTTTAACAATGCGCCTCAACGGGATACGGATTCAGTCAAGATAATCGGTATCCATGCACATCGCGGTCTAGCCCGCGCGGCGCTGATCACGCCTTATGGCGCCTATGATCTTCGGCCGGATGGGGCGGCATATTCTACCGATTTCAACAGCACGCGATCGCTGTCAGTCATATTCGAGTGAAATCCGATACCCGGGCGCCGCCATCCGTTTGGGGCCTACTGCGTCGGAACAACGTCCGTCTTGATGTTGGCTACCCAGCTGATCACCGAATGGACGTAGTCGATTGGCAACATATGCGGGCTGTCGAATTCGATCCGGTCGACATTGCCGCCCGCCGCATTGACCAATGCATCGTTATCGGCCTTGCTTGAATACTGGTCCTGGCCCGCGGTCAGCAACAGCCAGTCGGCCTGCACTTTATGGGCATGGTTGACGGGTGCAACCGAAGGGGCATCTTTCACCGCAGGAGGGACCAGAGTGATGATATGGCTCACTTCCTCGTGCTTTGCAGCAAACAGCACCGACATTTGTGCGCCCATGCTGTATCCCATGACCAGGATCTGCCTGGGCTGGCCGAATCTGCGCTTCACATCTTCCAGCAGCACATCATAATCGTCCATCGTTCCGTTGATCATGGCCAGGTAAGCGTCCGATTTGCCGGCCCGCAGATTTTCAAGCCGCGCGATGGGTGGCATCTCGTCCTTGCGCCCACCGTGCGCGCGTGCATCCAGCCCTACGACCCGGTACCCCCTCGCCACGAGGTCACTGGATATATCGTCGCCGCCTGTGACATTGTCCTTTACAATCCATTGCAAACTCGACCCGGTCATTCCGTGCATCAGGATCGCCAGGGGCGCATCCTTTGCGGCGCTCGCATCTTGCAGGACGAAACCGGTGATCCGGTTTCCGTCACCGGCCTCCAGCGCAAGCTGCTGGACTCGGGTTTGGGCAAGCACGGGGGTGGTGCCAAGAAAGATGGTCATCGCGGCAACGGCCACCATCCAGAAATTGCGCGGTATTTTCATTCTCGATCTCCTGATTGTCGAGAACGGAATGGCCGACCCCTTGTCAAATCGTTGTCAAACGCCCTGTGCGCGCCCCACAGCCGCACACAGAGCGAAAGGCTAGGCCGCCAGCAGGTCCCGGACCGAGACCCTGAGGCTCTGACGGCAGGCCAAGTAGCCTACGGCGCACACGGTCGCCACCATGGCACAGACCGTCCCTGCCACCCACACCAGGTCTGGATTGTAAACCATCCCGAACTGCTCCTGATAGATCAGCATTCCTGCGCTCCAGGTGCCCGCGACCGCACCAGTTGCGGCGATCAGTGCCGTGACGCTCCAGTCATGGAAATTCAGTCGCAGGCAATCTGCGTCCCTCAGCCCCATGCTCATCAGCAGACCATTTTTCTGGCGGTCATCGGCGCTGAAACCGCTCACTGACGCCGCGAGCACAAACAGCGCCAACAAGAGCACCATGGCTGCATAGCCGCTTGTCACTTTCGTGACGATGCCGAGCGTCTGGTCAAACCGTTCGGTCAGTTCCCGAAGCGGGAGCAGCGAAAGGGTGGGGTATTGCTGCCACAGGCCGGCAAGCGCATCCCACGCCGGTTCGGGCAATTCCATGCTGCCCATATATTGCGTGGGGGCATCAATCTGCGCCCGGGCCGACAGCGGAACCTGGAACCAGAAGGTGATCGATCCCCCGCCCGGCTGGTAGGCGTGGCTTGCAACCAAGGTAAAGTCATAGGGTTTGCCTGCGATCTGGTAGGTCAGCTTGTCGCCAAAGCTGAAACCCATGTCTGTCATTACTTCTGGTTCAGCGGAAATCTGCTGCCAGTTGCCTGTGCCAGCCTGCCACCAATTGCCGCTGGCGAGGCGGTTGTTCCGGGGCATATCGTCGGTCCAGCTGAGCCGGATCGGGTCTTTGAGTGTGGCAAGCGAGTCGCTGGGTGTCTGCGTATATTCCGACAGATTTTCGCCATTCACCGCAATCAGCTGTGCCGACACGAACGGGCGCAGGCTGCGGACACTGCTGCCCGTGCGGGAAGCCCATCGCTGGATACCGTCGATCTGATCTGCCTGGGCTTCGGAAATTACCAGATTGCCATCATGGCTTCGGCTGAAGCCTTCCATCGTCGTGCCCAGGTCACGCATCAGCATCAGGGTGAACAGAAGCAGCAGCCCGCACAGTCCTAGGCCCAGCACCTGCGCCGATTTGGCAAACAGGCGCTGGCGCATGATGAAAAAGGCGAAGGGAAGCAAGCCGGTGCGTCTGCGCCCCCACAGATCACCCAACCGAATTACAGCCCAGGTCAGCGCCACCATCAGGGCAAGGGCTACGGC
>JAGXGU010000101.1 GCA_024636575.1 Altererythrobacter sp. | reverse complement strand
GATCTGCGGAATGCCGAGACTGCTCATCTGTGCCTGGTTGTAGAAGATGCGCCCGAAGTGGTCGCGGTCGGGAAACACCTCGTCCTGATAGGGCAGATTCGCGCCGCCGCTATCGACCAGATAGATGCACGGCAGCCGGTTTTCCTGCGCAATTTCCTGCGCTCGAAGATGCTTCTTGACCGTCAATGGGTAATAGCTGCCGCCCTTCACGGTGGGATCGTTACAGGCAATCATCACCTGCCGCCCCGACACGCGGCCGATCCCCGCGATGATCGAGGCGCCATTGACGTCGCCCTCATACATTCCGTTTGCCGCCAACTGGCCGATTTCGAGGAACGGCGAGCCGGGATCCAGCAGCCGCTCCACCCGGTCACGCGGGAGCAGCTTGCCGCGCGCTACATGGCGTTCCCTAGACTTTTCGCTGCCGCCCAGCGCCGCTTCCGCAACCTTGGCGCGCAGTTCGTCAGCGAGCCCCTTGTTATGCGCAAACCGCGCCTTCGCCTCCGGGCTTTCTCGGTCGAGTTTGGTGGTTAGGGTAGGTGCGGTCATGCTGGTTCGCTCTTGTCGGATTCTTTAGGCGCGGAAAAAAGGTACCGGTACACACCGACCACGTTGATCGCCAGCAATCCGACGTTCTGCCACCCGATCCCCTGGCTATCCTCGTTCAAAAACCCCCAGGCGATGAGTGCCAGGGAACTGGTCACGAAAATCACGAAGCCCCAGCCGGTCGGCCGCGCGCCCAGATTGAGCGACACGATCAGCGCCGCCAGCAGACCGGACGCAGCCCCGTAATACTGGAGGGCCGTTATGACGCCGTCGCTCACCGCTGCGCGCCGATCAGTTCGCGGCCGATCAGCATCCGGCGGATTTCATTCGTCCCCGCGCCGATATCGAGCAGTTTTGCATCGCGCAGATAGCGTTCGACTGGCCAATCCTTGGTATAACCGGCCCCGCCAAGCGCCTGAACGCTTTCTGCAGCCACGCGGAAGGCGTTCTCGCTCGACAGCAGGATCACGCCCGCCGCGTCGAAGCGGGTTGTCTGGCCCGCGTCACACGCCTTGGCCACGGCATAGGTATAGGCGCGGGCGGATTGCAGCGCGACATACATATCGGCCACTTTCGCCTGCATCAGCTGGAACGAACCGATCGGTTTACCGAATTGGTGCCGCTCGCGCAGGTAAGGGATCACCGTGTCGAGACAGGCCTGCATGATCCCGAGCTGGATGCCGGACAACACTACGCGCTCGTAATCCAGCCCGCTCATTAACACGCCGACGCCGCCATGCAGCGGGCCCATCACGTTTTCTTCGGGCACTTCGCAATCGTCGAACACCAGCTCTGCGGTGGGGCTGCCGCGCATGCCCATCTTGTCGATCTTCTGACCGATGGAGAAGCCGGGCATGTCCTTCTCGATCAGGAAAGCGGTGATGCCCCGGCTGCCTTCTCCGGTCTTGGCATAAACTACCAGCGTATCGGCATAGGCCGCGTTGGTGATCCAGAATTTCGTGCCATTGAGGACATAGCCGCCTTGAACCGCGTCGGCCCGAAGCTTCATCGAGACAACATCGGATCCGGCACCCGCCTCGCTCATGGCGAGCGATCCGACATGCTCCCCGCTGATCAGGCCGGGGAGGTATTTCGCCTTCTGCTCCGCATTGCCCCAGCGGCTGATCTGGTTGACGCATAAATTGGAATGCGCGCCGTAGGACAGGCCGACAGAGGCGCTGGCCCGGCTGACTTCCTCCACCGCAATGACATGCTCCAGATAGCCGAGGCCCAGCCCGCCATCTTCTTCGGCCACGGTAATCCCGTGCAGGCCCAGAGCGCCCATCTGCGGCCACAGTTCCTGCGGAAACCAGTCTTCGCGGTCGACCTTTTCGGCCAGCGGCACGATGACTTCATCGGCGAAACGGGCCGTGGTGCTGCGGATCATGTCCGCATTGTCGCCCAGGGCGAAATCGAAATCAGGGGTAGCGCGCATGTGTGCTCCGGCAAATCATATGTTGTTTCAGCGCTCTGGCAAATCAGAGCAGGATGCAACAGCGAATAGGCGAGCACGCCCGGCGATGAAAGGGGGCTCTTGGCTTAGTCTGCAAAGGCTTCCACGGTTAGCTGGAGCGAACGAACGCGGGCGTCAGGGTCAAAGGTTGATCCCGAAACGATGATTTCATCGGCACCGGTGCGTCCGATGAAAGCTTCGATTGCACGGCGCACGGTCTCTGGCGAACCGATGGCGCTGGCCTGGCCGATATTGGCCAACATGGCCTGATGCGCGGCCGGGAGCGACGCGCGGTAATCTGCAACCGGCGGTGGCAGTTTCCCCGGGCTGCCGCTGCGCAACCGCACAAAGGATTGCAATTGGGATGAGGCAAGCAGTTCCGCTTCCTCGTCCGTTTCGGCGCAGATTACGGTCATGGCCGGCATGACATGGGGTTTGTCCAATGCGGCGGAGGGGCGGAAATCCCGCCGGTACACCGCAAGGGCCGCGTCCAGATGATCGGGCGCGAAATGCGATGCAAATGCATAAGGCATACCCAGCTGCGCCGCCAGCTGCGCGCCGAACAGGCTGGAACCCAGCATCCATAATTCGATAGCGGCACCATGGCCCGGCGTTGCTGTCAGCGGCAATGCGGGATCGCCGGTTATCAGCGCCCGCAATTCCACCACATCCTGCGGAAAATATTCGGCGGCCTGCCGCACATCCTTCCGGAATGCCTGCGCAATCCGGCTATCAGCGCCGGGGGCGCGGCCCAGCCCCAGATCGATACGGCCGGGGAACAGCGCCTCCAGCGTGCCGAATTGCTCTGCGATCACGAAAGGATTGTGATTGGGCAGCATGATCCCGCCCGATCCAATGCGAATAGTCGACGTTGCATGTCCGATATGGGCCAACACGACCGCAGTGGCGGCCCCTGCGATGCCTTCCATGGCGTGATGTTCGGCAACCCAGAACCGTTTGTAGCCGGCGCTTTCTGCGGCCCGGGCCAAGGCGGCGGCGGCGGCATAGGCTTGCTTCAGACTGCCGCCTTCGCGGACAGGAACGAGATCGAGAACGGAAAAAGGGACCATTGGAATTCCATCTGCGGAGGAAAGGGGCGCCAGATTGGGGCACCGGATATGTCTGCTGGATCGCGTATCAGCTTTCTTGCTGATCGGCGAGGAAACGGAGCAGCCGGCGGTCATCTGGCAGCGCCCAGTCCACGGATAATTCTCCCTTCCCGGAATGGTTATGCGGGAAATATCACCAATTGATTTGCATTCAGAGGCGTAATGGGGTGAGAAATTTGCGCATAACAGGTCTATTATAAGCAAGAAAATTACACATTCGGAGAATCTCTATGCGCGTTGGCACCGTCAAGGAAATCAAGAATCACGAATATCGTGTTGGCTTGACCCCGGAGAGCGTCAAGGAACTGACCGTCCATGGGCACGAAGTGTGGATCGAAACCGGCGCGGGCATGGGCATCGGTGCAACGGACGAGGAATATCGTGCCGCCGGGGGCGTGATCAAGGACGGACCCGATCCGATCTTTGCCGAATGCGAGATGGTGGTGAAGGTCAAGGAACCGCAGGCCGCCGAACGCGCCAGGCTGCGCAGAGGGCAAATCCTCTATACCTATCTTCATCTTGCGCCTGATCCGGAACAGACCGCAGATCTGGTGAAATCGGGGGTGACCGCAATTGCCTATGAAACCGTGACCGGTGCGGGCGGCACCCTGCCCCTGCTGAAACCGATGAGCCAGGTGGCTGGGCGCATGAGTATCCAGGCCGGGGCAACCGCCTTGGAAAAGGCGCACGGCGGGCGCGGCGTGCTGCTAGGCGGTGTACCGGGAGTATTACCCGGCAAGGTCGTGGTCATCGGCGGCGGCGTGGTCGGCTTCAACGCAGCGCAGATGGCAGTGGGCCTGGGCGCCGACACCACCATCCTCGACCGCGACCCGGAAGTGCTCGAGAAACTGGGCATTCATTTCGAAAGCCGTGCGAAAACCCGTTTTTCCAACAAGGCCAATCTGGAAGAATCGATCGCCGATGCCGATCTGGTAATCGGCGCGGTTCTGGTGCCCGGAGCTGCGGCACCCAAACTGGTCACCCGCGCCATGCTGAAAACCATGCGGCCCGGCGCAGTGCTGGTGGATGTCGCGATCGATCAGGGCGGTTGTTTCGAAACCAGCCACGCCACCACCCATGCCGAACCGACCTATGTCGTGGATGATGTGGTGCATTACTGCGTGGCCAACATGCCCGGCGCGGTGGCGCGGACCAGTACCTATGCGCTCAACAATGTTACCCTGCCCCACGCGCTGAACATCGCCAAACTGGGCTGGAAAGAAGCGATGCGGCAGAACCTTCACCTGGCGGAAGGGCTCAACGTACACGAAGGCATGATCACCTATGAGGCAGTGGCTCGCGATCTGGGCTATGATTATGTGCCCGTGGCCGAAGTCCTCGCTTGAGTTCAGCAGCGATGGTGCGAAGCAAAGACCAGCTTCACCGAAATTTTATGGATTTCGATTATCGCGGGCGCCATGAAAACGCCCATCCTTCATATCGCACCTTTGCTGGCCCTGGTTTCACTATCTGCCTGCGGGCTTGATCCTGAAGAACGCTTTGCAAGGGCCAGCGATAGCTTCGCCCAAAGCGACTTTGTGTCAGCGCGCCTCGACCTGATCTCTGCGCTAGAGAAAATGCCGGGTGACGAGAAGCTGTTGACGCTTCTGGCGCGGACACAAATCGCGATGGGCGACGGGGAGGGTGCCTTGTTTGCGCTCGACAGGCTGATGAAAGCCAATCCACGGCCAAGCGATTTTATTGCCTTGCGCGCCGAGGCTGAAGTCCTGCGAGGGCAATTCGAACGCGCCCTGGAAATTCTGGAAGGCGAACAGAGCGGCCCGGCGTACCGCGCAGCCGCACTTGCCTACATCGGCCTCGATGACATTGATGCGGCCCGTAAAGCACTCGCCGCCGGACAGGCGATGGATCCCGATAATGCGGCGATCCTGGCCACGAGTGCGCGATTCGAGCTTGCGACAGGAAACAAGGCAGCAGCACGCGCTCTGGCGGACCGCGCCTTGGAGGCGGCCCCCGAAATGCATGATGCATTGCTGGTGTCGGCCCAGACATTTGCGCAAAACCACCGCCTATCCGATGCGTTGGCCACTTACGACAAGGGGTTGCGCGCCCACCCGGCAAGCGTGGAAATGCGCATGGGAAAGATCGCAGTTCTGGGTGATCTGGACCGTATCGAAGAGGCAACAAGGTTGCTGGCCGAAACGGTCAGGATGGCGCCTGAAAATGAAAAGCTTGTATATCTGCAAGCGCGCATCGCCGCCGAAAACCAAGAGTGGGACAAGGCACGTTCGATATTGCAGGGCAAGGAACACTTGCTGCGCAGCAATCCCAACATGCGGGTCCTCTATGCGCAGGCTTTGCTGGAACTTGGCCAGGTGGAACAAGCCAGAGCATGGCTCTTTCCGATTGTTCGGCGATATCCCGGGCAGCGTTTTGCTCGCCAGTTGCTTGGTAATTCCCAATTGCAGGCGGGAGATGCACAGGGCGCGTTTGATACGCTGAAGGTCCTGGCACAGCGTCCTGATGCCTCGCCGGAAGAATTGCAGCTTGCGGCTCAGGCTGCACAAATGATCGGAAATTCTGCGGCGAAAGATTTTGCCAGCCGCGCCAAACTCCCCGCACCGGAATGGTTCGGGGGCGAAATGGCCAAAGCTGACGCGGCACTGCGCAATGGCAATTGGGCGCAGGCGACCATCAGCTATGAACGTATCAACCAGCGGCTTGCCCGCCCCAATGCGATGGTGCTCAACAATCTTGCCTATTCCAAAGGCAAGCAAGGCAAAACCGACGAAGCCATATCGCTGGCGCTAAGGGCGGTTGAAGCAGACCCCGCGAACGCCTCTGTGCTCGATACTGCTGGCGTGTTGCTGATTGAAACAGGCGTTGATCGCCAGCGCGGCAAGGCGCTCTTGATCAAAGCGGCAAGGCTCGCCCCCAACAATTCCGCAATCGCTCGCCATCTCGCCCAGGCGAAATGACAGATTCATGAAAAAAGCCCCGCCCATTCAGGGCGAAGCTTTCTATACCAAAAGGCGTATCCGATTCAGGCGGGCATCAATATGTCGCGGCGGCGGCGGCGGCGCATCAAACCAAGACCTATCAGCGATGCAGCGAATAGTCCCAACATGCCAGGTTCGGGAACCGGAGTGCCGCCAGAGCTAGTTCCCCCTCCGCTCGTGCTGCTGGAAGTCTGCTGTCCGCTCGCGGAGCCGACCCCATCCACGCCAGTGATCGATTGATACCGGACAAAGAAATCATCCAGGGTCAGCGAGCTGATTGGGCCGTCGAATGAAAGTGTCAGCGTGCCCGTACCTGTCTGGCCGGTTGTAACGCCGCCCTGATTGCCTGCACACGAATTGCTGGCACCGCCCTTGAAGCAGACATCGACACTGCCGATGCCGTTGGGGTAACTCGAATCCGTCACGGCGAAATTATAGCTTCCGGTCGAAGAGGCGCCGATGATATCCGGGTCGGTGTTGAATGCGAAGCTGGAGATCCGTGACCCCACCCCGCCATCGGTGGTGTTGTTTACGATGTAATCGAATGTATAGGTGTCATCCGTCGCACCCGTCAGGGTAAATGTTGTCGAAGCGGTAAGGTTGTCGATCACCGTCCCGTCCGAAAAGCCATCATAATTGATGGTGAAACTTTCGCCCAATTTGCTCGCATCCAGCAGAATTGGTTCGGCAAGCGCTGGAGTGGCAAGCGTCACGGTGAACGCAGCCAATGCGCAAAGCACAAGATTTTTCTTCATGACAATACCCCAGAATTCACCCGCCAATGGTTTACAGAGCACAAAGCAAAACCTGTACCAATTCCGGATTGTTGCGGCTTCCGATGGTTAATACTGCCGCGGCGATGGGCGATTTGTAAATTTTTCCGACAGCAGGCCAAGGTGCCGATCCGGGATTGCCCCCGCTGCGGCGGGGTCAATTCTTTGCCCAAAACGCCCCACGCAGGCCCCAAAGACGCGACCAGCCGAACGGCCTTTCCGCTTCAAGTCTCGTATTTCCCTACTGG
>JAGXGU010000100.1 GCA_024636575.1 Altererythrobacter sp. | reverse complement strand
GTCCAGCTCGCCCTTGGCAAAGGCTTGCGCCACCGCGTGCTGGGTGTGGAACACGCGGCATGGCGCCTCGATGGTGTAGCGATCCGGCGCGACTGCGCTGGTCTTGAAGGTGGCGCGGCCGAGATTGCCGGTGACCAGCCGCATGCCGCCATCGGCCTGGAACGGGGCAGTGGCTGGGCGCAGCATCGTATCATCACCGCTTGTTTCAACGGGGCGCCAGACCAGTTCTTCGCCCTCCAGACCGGGTTCTTCGGCATAGGCGCCCAGATCCGTTCCGCCGACGGTCATGATATCACGGTGCGCCAGGCCCGCATCCAGCAATTGCCCGATCACATAGCCCATTCCGCCCGCATCGTGGAAGTGGTTCACATCGCCCGCCCCATTGGGATAGACCCGCGCCAGCAGCGGCACTGCGGAGGATAATTCGTCCAGATCGCTCCAGTCGATGATCACGCCTGCTGCGCGCGCCATTGCCGGAATGTGGATCGCATGGTTGGTCGATCCGCCAGTGGCGAGCAGCCCAACCGCCGCGTTCACGATCGCCTTTTCATCGATGCAGCGGCCCAGCGGGCGGTAATCGTTCCCGTCCCTGCCGATCGCTGCCACCCGGTGAACGGCAGAACGGTCCAGCGCCTGACGCAGTTTGGTGCCAGGCTGGATGAAGGCTGCGCCGGGCATATGCAGCCCCATCATTTCCATCATCATCTGGTTGGAATTGGCCGTGCCGTAAAATGTGCAGGTGCCAGGGGAATGATAGCTGCCGCTTTCGCTTTCCAGCAACTCGGCGCGGGTCGCCTTGCCTTCTGCTTAGAGCTGGCGAACGCGCTGCTTTTCCTTGTTGGCAATACCGGTTGGCATCGGGCCGGATGGCACGAAGATCGCGGGCAGATGGCCGAAGCGGAGCGCGCCGATCACCAGGCCGGGCACGATCTTGTCGCAAATCCCCAACAGCAGACTGCCGTCATACATTGCATGGCTGAGCGCCACGCCGGTGCTGAGTGCGATGACATCGCGGCTGAACAGCGACAGTTCCATCCCGTCCTGCCCCTGGGTCACGCCGTCACACATCGCCGGAGTTGCGCCCGCGACCTGCGCTGTGGCGCCCACTTCGCGGGCGTAAATTTTCAACCGTTCGGGATAGCGGCCATAGGGCTGATGCGCCGACAGCATATCATTATAGGCGGTAACAATGCCGATGTTGATCCCGCGCCCGGTCTTCAGTTTTTCCTGATCTTCCAGCGCCCCGGCATAGGCATGGGCCAGGTTGGAACAGGACACGGCATTGCGGTCCGGCTGGTTGGCGGCTTCATGTTCGATCAGGTCGAGATAGGCGCGCCGGCTGGTTTTTGACCGTTCGATGATCCGGTCAGTGACACGGTCGAGCGCCGGGTGGAGGGAATCACTCATGCCAGGTCACTCCGTCACGTTCGGCCAGCGCAATCGAGGCGCTCGGCCCCCAACTGCCGGCAGTGTAGGTTTTTGGTTCCAGCGCCTCAGTTTCCCACAGCGCACGGATTGCGTCGATCCATTCCCACTGCGCCTCCACTTCGTCGCGCCGGACAAACAATGTCTGGTCGCCTTCGATCAGGTCGAGCAGCAGCCGTTCGTAAGCAATCCTGTTATGCGTTCCGGTGAAGGCATCGGGCATTGCAATATCCAGAGGGACGGAGCGCAGGCGGATGCCTTCACGGTCCAGCCCGGGCACCTTGGCCATCAGCGACAGGCTGATATTTTCCTTCGGCTGGATGCCGATTACCAGCCGGTTGGGTGTCATCGTCGCGCCGCCACCCTTGCTTTTCGGCCCGGCAAAGATCGAATGCGGGACGCAGCGAAACTGGACGACGATTTCTGTCACCCGTTCGGGCAGCCGCTTGCCGGTGCGCAGGTAGAACGGCACTCCTTTCCAGCGCCAGTTGTCGACATGGGCCTTGATGGCCACAAAGGTCTCTGTGTTGGAGGACTTGCCCAATTCCTCGTCATAGCCCGGCACTGCCTTACCGCCGATGGCCCCGGCGCGGTATTGGCCGGTCACGGTTTCATTGCCTGCAACTTCTCGCAGCGAACGCAGCACCTTGACCTTCTCGTCCCGCACCGATGTCGCATCGAAATTGCTCGGTGGTTCCATCGCAACCAATGCCAGCAATTGCAGCATGTGGTTTTGCACCATGTCGCGGATTGCCCCGGCATCGTCGTAAAATGCCACCCGGCCTTCCAGCCCGACGGTTTCCGCCACGGTGATCTGGACATGTTCGATATGCGCGGCATTCCACAGCGGCTCGAACAGGATATTGGCGAAGCGCAATGCCAGCAGGTTCTGCACCGTTTCCTTGCCCAGATAATGGTCGATCCGGAAAATCCGGTCCTCCGTAAAGGCCGATGCCACCGCATCATTGATTTCACACGAAGTGCCAAGATCGATGCCGAGCGGCTTTTCCAGACCAATCCGGACATTTCCGGTGGTCAATCCGGCATGGCGCAAACCGGCGATGGTCGGTTCGAACAGGCTTGGCGCGGTGGACAGGAAAATGGCCAGGCCGTGGTCCGGCCCGGATTCCGTCTTGCCCACTTTTTCGGCCAGATCGCCGAACCCGTCCGGGGTGGTGGCATCCAGCGCCTGATAACTCAGCCGGTTGAGGAAATTCGCCATCGAACCACGGCGATTGGCCGGCAAGTATTTTTCCAGCGCTTCGCGCGCGAAATTGCGGAATTCGCTATCGTTCAACTCAGACCGGGCGGTGCCGATGATCCGGACATCCGAACCGAGCAGACCGTCGGCATCCAGCGCGCAGAGCGATGGCAGCAACATACGCTGCGCAAGATCGCCAGTCGCACCAAACAGGAGCAAGCGGTCGGCGGTGAATTTCATACGCACATTATCCTTGCAGCGACTGGTCCATTGCAGCCCGGAACAAGGGCTATGCGCAAGCGCCGGCAATGTCACGGGTGCGCGCGCGCAAATACGAATGCACTGCAATCATGCTGTGGTCAGGATGCGGTGACCTGAACGTCCTTATAGGTTAATTCTGCCATCCCGAAGGTGGTCATGAAGCTGACGTCCGCCGCGTCGCGGCCCACACCGATTTTCACCGTTTCATGCGCGCGCGCCATCCCGGTTGCATCAACCAGATGCCAGGTTCCTCCGTTCCCGTCCGGGTCGGCCAGGAATACTTCGGCAACCGCGTGGAAGTCGGGCGGATCGACACCAGGCGCGTAGACGCTGCAATAGCGCGCGGGGATCCCGGCGGCACGGGCAAGGGAGACCATCACATGGGCATAGTCACGGCACACGCCGCGCCGTTCGATAAAGGTGTCGAGCGCGGCCGTGTCACTATTCGAACTGCCGGGCGCATAGGTGAAATGGTCCTCGATCCAGTCACGCATCGCGATAATCTGTGCGCCGCCACGTTTCCCCTCAAATTCTGAATCGACGAAGGAACGAAACTTGTCAGCCAGGCAATAGCGCGAATCGAGCAGATACTGGACCGCCTCACCCGGCAATTGGTGCGGCATCATCGCGGCCATGCGCGATATGTCGGGCAGTTTGCGATCGACCTTGATCACAGCATCGTAATCGATCGCCTGTTTGCCATCGAGTCGCAACATCAGGCGCTCGCCAATATTGTCCTGCGCGGCCAAGCGGGCGCAATGCGCGGTGCGCCCCATCCTGGTCTGCGCGGATATGATCTGTTGTTCAGGAATGGCCGCCGCTTCGAACTGCAGCATGGTGTCGGTTGGCTCGGTCAGTTCGAACAACAGGCGGACGGAGATCTTTACGGTCATGATGGATGAATGCTTCGCCGGGCCGATTTGTGCCGAGGTTTCGCGGATCAAGCGATCGCCCCGAACAAATCATGCGCGTCGGCATCCTCGATCTCGGCCATCACGAAATCACCGGGCGCCAGGGATTGCGGAACATTCCGGAGATAGACATTGCCATCGATTTCAGGCGCGTCGGCCTGGCTGCGTCCGGTCGCGCCGATGTCACCATCTTCGTCCGGCTCACCGACTTCGTCGATGATGACCGGCAGGGTGCGGCCGATCTTGGCCTCCAGCTTGGCCGCGCTGATTCGCGCGGTGACTTCCATCAGCCGGGCGTAGCGTTCTTCCTTCACCTCTTCCGGCACATGGTCGGGCAGGGCGTTTGCCCGCGCCCCGGCCACCGGTTCGAACCGGAACGCGCCGACGCGGTCCAGCTGCGCTTCCTCCAGCCAATCCACCAGATAGTTGAAGTCGGCCTCGGTCTCCCCCGGAAATCCGACCACGAAACTGGAACGCACCGCGATGTCGGGGCAGATATCGCGCCAGCTTTTCAGCCGCTCGAGAACTTTCGCTTCGTTCGCGGGCCGCTTCATGCGTTTCAGCACGCTGGGCGAGGCATGCTGGAACGGAATGTCGAGATATGGCGTCAGCAGCCCCTCCGCCATCAGCGGGATCACCGCATCGACATGCGGATAGGGATAGACATAGTGCAGCCGGGTCCACGGCGTCTGGCCTTCTGGCGTGCGGAGCTGGCCCAATTCGCGGGCGAGATCGGTCATGTGGGCGCGCACCTCGCGGCCTTTCCACTGGCGTGCGTCATGGCGCGTATCGACGCCGTATGCGCTCGTATCCTGGGAAATGACGAGCAATTCCCTGGTCCCCGCCGCGACCAGCTTTTCAGCCTCTCGCAGCACCGCATCGATCCGGCGGCTGGCCAGTTTCCCGCGCAGATCGGGGATGATGCAGAAAGAACAGCTATGGTTGCAGCCTTCTGAAATCTTCAGATAGCTGTAATGGCGCGGGGTCAGCTTGATGTCCGGCTGGGGGATCAGATCGACGAATGGCCCCTGACCCGGAGGCGCGGCTGCGTGCACGGCGGCCACGACATCTTCATATTGATGCGCGCCGGTAATCGCGAGAACCTGCGGGTGCGCGGCGCGGATTGCGTCCGCCTCGTCACCCATGCAGCCGGTCACGATCACGCGGCCGTTTTCGGCAATTGCCTCGCCAATTGCGGCGAGGCTTTCTTCCTTGGCACTATCGAGGAAGCCGCAGGTGTTGACCAGCACCACGTCGGCCCCGGCATAATCGGGGCTCATGGCATAGCCATCGGCGCGCAGCCGGGTGAGGATCCGTTCAGAATCGACCAATGCCTTGGGGCAGCCAAGGCTGACCATGCCGACCTTCTTCTGGTCTGAAATTGTGGTTACAGTGTTCATGATTGCCGCGCCCCCTACACCTGAAGCGCGCGCTGCGCTATAGCGGCGATATGGGACGATGATGGAGGGCAATCCGATGGGTGATATAAATCTGCTGGCGGTCATTCTGGCCGCGCTGGCGTTTTTCGTGGTCGGCATGGTCTGGTACGGGGCGCTGTTCGGCAAAGTGTGGCAGCGCGAAGCCGGGCTTTCGGAAGAACAGATGGCTGGTGGCAACATGCCGCTGATCTTCGGACTGTGTTTCCTGTTCGAATTGCTGATTGCGCTGACGCTCGGCCATCAGTTTGCGCGTAGCGATCCGAGCACGCTGGGGATCATGATGATTTCCACCGGTTACGCCATCGGTCTGATGATTCCGGCGACCGGGATCAATTATCTGTTCCAGCGCCGATCTGGCAAATTGTTCGCCATTGATGCCGGACACTTTCTGTTCGGGATGGCGGCAATGGGTGCGGTCTTCGTCTGGTTCAGCTGATCGTATGGAGTAATGCGGGAAGGCGGGCTAGCCGCTTTCCCCATTGCCATTGTCGGTCGGGATAATTTCGACCACGATATCACCCGCCTGCAGGTTCTGGCATTCCTCCTCCCAGAACCCCAGCGCTTTGCCTTCGCGGTAGACGCGTAGTCCGCGCCCACCGCTCTTCAGCTCATTGATTGGGGAACCACATTCTTCTGGCAGCACTTCGCGCTCGATCAATTGAACGCGGCCACTGACCGATGCGAGGTCGGCAAGATAATCTGCGATATGCGCGCCCTTGGCGGAACCGGCGAGTAACAGCCCGGTAAAACGGACCGGGTTGATGACATTATTCGCCCCGGCCTGACGTGCGAGGAATTCATTGTCATCGGCGCGCACAACCACGCTGATCGGCACATCCGGGGCAAGATGACGAACCGTCAGCACGATCAGGATCGATGTGTCGTCGCGGCCTGCCGAAACCAGGATGGTCTGCGCTTCGGAGATGCGCACCGCCTTCAGCGTTTCATCGCGTGTCGCGTCGCCGGCCAGGACATTGCAGCCCAATGCCTCTGCGGCGAGCAGGCTTTCCTCGTCCGGATCAATCACCACTATGTCACGCGGATCGGTGCCGCGGGCGACCAGTTCATTGACTGATTCCGATCCGCTGACGCCGTAACCCAGCACCACGATATGGTTGGAAAGCTGTTCCTGGATGCGGGCCATGCGGAAATTCTCCCAGCTGCGTTTGATGATGAAATTATAGGCGGTGCCGACGAAAATGAAGAATACGGCGAAGCGGATTGGGGTCACGATGATGGCTTCGACCATCCGGGCCCGATCGGTGATCGGTGCAATATCGCCGAACCCGGTCGTGGTGATGGAAATCATGGTGAAATAGACGATGTCGGTAAAACTTACCTCGCCATCCAGATTATCGACCAGCCCGTCGCGGTCCCACCAGTGGATCATTATGACGATGAAGATCAGGCCCAGCGCCATGCCCAAACGGATACCCAGATCGCCCCAGACGGGAATTTTCACTGCGCGGCGCAGGGGCTGGAATTTCAGCCCTCCGAAATTTTTCCTACCTTTTCTGGCAGGCAGGAGTTTCTGTTTCTGCCTCATGGCGCTAGGTTGCGATCGGCATGGAATTTTAAGTCAGGGTCCATCGGCACTGCATTCTGACCGATTTCGAAATTCAATTCAACGCGGGCTTGAATGGCTGCATTATTGGCAAAGTGAACAAGATTCATAGTCTCGCCGTCACCAACCACATATTGGGTTTCCCTCGCCGGATTGCTCGCCGCCGCCAGCAGCGCGGTGAACAGCAGCAGGGCCAGCATCGGGGCCAGCATCGTCATCAGGCAAACC
>JAGXGU010000099.1 GCA_024636575.1 Altererythrobacter sp. | reverse complement strand
TCGCCTACCTGCGTGCCGGTGCGGCTCTGTTCAGCACGGTTGAAAAGGTCGAAGAACCGCTGTTCCGCCGGTTCGTCAATGAATTACGGATTGATAGCGGCTATCGCGGCTCGTTCGGCATGGGTTGGGCAGAGGCCGTAAAGCCCGAAGATCTGGAAAATTACGAACGGCGTATGGCCATCAGCGCGCCTGGCGGCAGGGCTGTATTCCCTCCCTATGACGGCAGCCGTAAATGGATCGTACCGGTAACCTTTTTGCAGCCTCAGACCGGGCCCAACCGTGATGCTCTGGGCTTCGATATGTATTCGAATGCTGTCCGGCGTGATGCGATGGACGAATCAGAACGGACTGGTCGCCCTGTCGCAAGCGGAAAGATTTCGCTGGTTCAGAAGGGCGGGGATGGTTCGACTGTCGGCTTCCTGATTTATATATCCGTATTGGACAGCCGCGAGCGCGGCGACGGCGGTGTTGCCCGGTCATTGAAGGGTTTTTTCTATACCCCGTTCAACGGCCAGGAATTCCTTGAATCGGTCGTGGAACCCGAAATTGCGGGCCAAAGCGGCGTTCGCCTTTATAACGGGAAAATTGCGCCGGAAAACCTGATGGCAGAAATCCCCTCTGCGGGTTCGACTGGCGCTGTCATCGCCGCGCCGCTGAAGATTGCGAACCGGCCGATGGTGCTGGAGGTAGAATCGGCGCTCGACGGATCGCTTTCGCAATTGTCCATGGCTACGCTGATCTTCGGCCTCATGGTTGCCAGCTTGCTGATGATCGTGGCCCGCCTGCTAAGTCAGCAGATGCTGGAAGACCGTGCATCGCTCGACTGGCTGCGGGAACAGCAATCAATCCGCGATTCCCTGACCCGTGAGCTCAATCACCGGGTCAAGAATACTCTGGCCAATGTATTGTCGATTATTGCCCTGACCCGGCGGCGGGCCAGGGATCTGGATGAATTCGCGCAAGGGATCGAAGGGCGTATCAGGGCGCTGTCCGCCACCCATGACCTGCTCACCCAGTCCGAATGGGGCGCAACTCCGATTGCTGCCGTGGTGGATGCCGAATTGGCACCATACAGAGGCAGCGGAGAAGTTTTGTCAGTAGAAGGGCCGCCGGTAAATCTTGCCCCAAACGACGCTTTGTCGCTTGGCCTGACGATTCACGAACTTGCCACCAACGCCGCAAAATACGGCGCATTGGGGGCGAATGGCGGACGGGTTTCGATCAGCTGGACACTGGAAGACGATGCGGTGCGGGTGGTTTGGCAGGAATCGGGCGGGCCGCCCGTGCCGGCCACCCGCAAACGCGGTTTCGGAACCGACCTGATCGAAAAAATCGTCGCCCATGAACTGAAACGACCGGTAGAGCTGGATTTCGCGCCAGAGGGTGTGCGCTGCGTGATTACTGTACCCGTTCGCACACCCAGTGATTTTGCAATCCGCGCCAGACGCTGATGCCCTGCGGCCCGCGCTGGCCGTTTGTGATCAGTCCAGCGGGCGGCTCGATCCGAAAAACAATGCCTGGGAAATTGCGGCCCGAACTGTAGCTTCCTGAAAAGGCTTGGTCACCAGATAGGTCGGCTCGGGCCGGTCGCCGGTCAGCAAGCGCTCGGGATAGGCGGTGATGAAAATCACCGGAACACTGCCGATCGCCAGAATATCATCCACTGCATCCAGGCCGGAGGACCCGTCTGCCAGCTGGATATCGGCCAGCACCAGGCCAGGGGTCCGCTCTGCGACAACTGCCTGAGCTTGCGTGCGGGTTGCTGCCGTGCCGCAAATTTCGTGGCCGAGCGATGTCACCAGATCTTCCAATTGCATGGAAATCAGGGGTTCATCTTCGATAATCAGCACATTGGTGGTTGTTTCCCGCTCGATCTCGTCAACGGCTTCCTGCACCAAGGCAGTTACGTCGGACGGATCCATGTCCATGATCATGCCGGTTTCCTCGATCGAGAAATCTTCAAGCGTGGTCAGTAACAGGGCCTGGCGGTTAAGCGGAGTAACCGCCCTGAGACGCATATTCGCTGCGACCTCATGCTCGCTTTTTCCTGCGCTGCTGCCGGCAATTTCCAGATAGGCGCTGGACCAGACCTTGTTGAACGCACGATATAGCGGAACGCGGCCACTGGCCAGCGTCTCCCGCAGATCGTCATCGGCCAGGGCGGCCTCCAATGTGGCTTGAACGAAGGCATCACCGGTATTCTGAGAGCCCGTAAGCGCGCGCGCATAGCGCCGCAAATAGGGGATATTCTTCGCGACTTGATCGCCCAATGACATGATAACCCTTCCGTCTTAATTTGCCGCCATTTAACGCATTCAACCCGGTTAGGTTCCGCTCTGTTACCGGGTGCGTTGCGTTTGCGATGTTGACAGGACTGGCAGCTTGATAGGGCCGCTGGCCGTGCCTGTCAGATATTTTTTCACATTTTTCATTCCGCCGGGAACCGGACTGTGTGTCGGGGCATTTAGATTATGTCACTGGCCGCGACCCCCCTCCCGTCCAAACGGCCAGTGATATGATCCCCCGGGGCCTCCACTCCCAAGCGAGTTCGGAGGCCCCTTTTTTTGTATCCAGGTGGCGCCTTACTCCTTTGGAAGCAATGCCAGGATCCCTATTGCGCGGTACGGCGCAGAAGGGAGAATAATCCAGTGCGCTGCGGGCCGCGAATGGCCTCGATCAAATCTGCCGGATCATAAGGTTTCACCAAAATTGGTCCCATTTCCGCGATTTTCGGCGGAATATCCTGCGGCGCGCCGGTGGAAAATACAATCCGTGGCGGATTGGGCCCGATATCATCGACCAGTTCCGCAATCGCCCAACCATCATCGCGATCTGCCAGATGGACATCGAGCACGATTGCATCGGGCCGTTTGACCCGCAAGGCTGCCAAGGCGGTATCGGTGGAATTGCATAGCACCACTTCACCTGCCCCGGCATCGAGCAGCGCCTGTTCTATGGCCATTGCCAGCAGACCGTCATCTTCCACGACCAGGATACGTCCGAAGCCGGCCGGTATCTCGCGCTTCTCCGGTATCTTCGCACTAGGCCGCAAGGATTTTGTCACAGTCC
The DNA here is from genome assembly GCA_024636575.1 of Altererythrobacter sp. GTDB lineage: Bacteria > Pseudomonadota > Alphaproteobacteria > Sphingomonadales > Sphingomonadaceae > Allopontixanthobacter. The sequence goes on along the minus strand of JAGXGU010000099.1, from coordinate 9,471 downwards.
GCTTTCTCCATGGGCAATTCGGCCACCATCGGCCATTGGCCCGGCCACCAACAAGCCGGGTTTGATAAACGCAACGTTACAAACATTACAAAAGTAATCATGGTTCCCGCGAGAGAACCGTTTCATCGCTCTATCTTGCCTAAAACATCGACGAGCTATTTCTTCACAGCAATTTACAGTGCTTTCTGGTATATCAGATATTCTCGATTTATAGTACCGCCAATTGTATCGGCGATTGCGATCATTCCTTGATTATCGTCCAATATCCACCCGATTTCCGCACGCGTTGCTCCGAATGTGCCCACCGCTTCCTGGCGAATTAGTTCGATCATCATGAACGCCAGCTGGCTGGCAAGCCGGGAATTATGATATTCCTTGAGCACGCCCATCAGCGGCACGCGCATGTGCTTGCCGCGCGGCTTGCGGATCCAGCGCAGCAGGGTCAGCCAGCCGAAGGGAAGCAGCTTTCCGCCTGTCTGGACCAGTGCCTCGTTCACATCGGGAAAAGTGATCATGAACGCTACCGGCCGACCGTCCAGTTCGGCAATTCGCACCAGTTCGGGATGGATGAGTGGCAGCATCTTTCTCGCGGCATAGGAAATTTCAGTTTCGGTAAATGGCACAAAACCCCAATTGTCCGACCATGCATCGTTGAGGATGTGCAGGATGATCCGCACTTCGTCTTCGAACTTAGATTTGTCGACCGGGCGGATCCTGATCCGTTTGTTGCGCTCGCCCGACTTCACAATGCGTTCGACCAACGGCGGGAAATGGCTACCGATCGGCAAATCATAGGTAACCAATTTCTTGGCCGGAGCGTATCCTGCGCCTTCGATCCAGCCTTGGTAATGCGCTGGATGATGGCCCATCATCAGCATCGGCGCATGGTCATGGCCGCGCACCAGCAGGCCGGGTTCTTCCCAGATCGACATCGATATCGGGCCCAGTACCCGGGTCATGCCCTGTTCGCGCAGCCAACCCTCTGCCGCGGCCAGCAATGCATCGCCAACCTGCCTGTCCGCCGCATCGTAATAGCCGAACATACCGGTTCCCGGCCCCATGCCCTGCTGTGGCGGAATGGCGAGGGCCAGCTCGTCGATCTGGGCAGAGATCCGCCCCACTGGCTCTGCGCCGCGATAGGCGATGAACAATTGCACCCGCGCATGTTCGAAAAAAGGATTCTTGTCCGGATTGACCAGTTCCAGCTGTTCGCTGCGCAACTGGGGCACGAAATGGGGCACATCGGCAGAGAATCTCCGGCCCAGATCCACGAAGGCCGCGCGGCCTTTCCTGCCGGATACCGGGGTGATGGTGATCGGTGTTTCAGTCACAAAAGGGTTCCCGTTCAGGTTTCGTTTTCGTCTCTTGTGCGATGCGGGCCTTGTCAAGCCGGGCAGCAATTCCGATCTCTGGTCCGGCGTTCCGCAATCACAGTCACAATTTCATCAAAAATTTGCACTGCAGGCGATTTAGCGCCACGGTCCAGGTGTTATTTGCTGGCGATATCGAAATCTGGATTTCTTCATGAATGCGCATAACATAGCAAAAGTGGCTGGATCCCAGCCCCCCTTGTCCGGCACCGCGCGCGAAGCGATTGCCGATGATATGGCAATGCTGCGCGCTGCGCGCGACCTGACCAAGGACATAGCGGAGGCGAATCCGCGAATCTACTGGCCGGACATGCTGGCATCGGCTGGTGTGGGTTACGCCGCGCTGGCAGCCGCGATTTTGGTGGACAGCACCTGGCTGGCCATCTTGCTTGGCATAGTTGCGGCGCTGGCGCTGTACCGGGCGCTGCTGTTTATCCACGAATTATCGCATATCCACCGCAATGCCCTGCCGGGTTTCCGCACCGTCTGGAACCTGCTGATCGGGATTCCGATGCTTGCCCCATCGCTGATGTATGAAGGGGTCCACACGATCCACCACACGCGGACCCGCTACGGCACGGTGGAAGACCCCGAATATCTGCCGCTGGCGTTGATGAAGCCGTGGTCGCTACCGGTGTTTATCCTGATTTCGCTGCTGGCACCGCCGGCGCTGGTGATCCGCTATGCCATCCTGACCCCGCTTGGACTGATTATCCCGCCGATTCGCAAATTCGTGTGGGAGCGGTTTTCGGCCCTTTCGATCAATCCCGATTTCCGCCGCCGACCGCCAGCGGATGAATTTCGCCGCCGGTTTTTCTGGCAGGAAGCGGGCGCATCATTCTGGGCGATTGCGCTATTGGCCAGCACCTATTTCATCGGCTGGCGGCCGCTGCTGATTGCGCTGGCCGTGTTTTCTCTCACCGCCGTACTCAACCAATTGCGCACGCTGGTGGCGCATTTGTGGGAGAATGATGGCGAGCCGATGACCGTGACCGCGCAATATCTGGATTCGGTCAATGTCCCGCCACCGGGAATCATTGCCGAAATCTGGGCTCCTGTGGGGCTGCGCTATCATGCGCTGCACCATTTGCTGCCCAGCGTACCGTATCATTCGCTGGCGGAGGCGCATCGGCGGCTATCGTCGAATTTGGGTGCCGGTTCGACCTATGACGGGGCCAATCATGCCGGGCTGGCTATGCTGGTCAGCCGGCTGGCACGCAACACCATGCGGGCACGCTGAACGCAGGCCTATTCCTCGGTTCGGATCAAGACCGTTTCACCGATCAGCAGGAACAGGAAGAACGGTGCCCATGCCGCCAGAAATGGTGGATATCCGCCGAAATTCCCCATTGCCAACGCTGCATTGTCGACCACAAAATAGGTAAAGCCCAGACCCATACCGATCAGTGCCCGGACGAATAACTGGCCCGACCTGGCCAGCCCGAATGCTGCGACTGCGCCGAGCAGGGGCATCAGGAATGCCGACAAGGGTCCGGATATCTTGTGCCACCATTTGGCCCTCAGTTCCGTAGTGCGGCGCCCGGCAGCTTCGAAGTCGGCGATGGATTCAGACAATTTCCAGAAACTTTGCGCATCGGCATTGACTGTGCTGAGTTCGATCTGGGCAGGGGTAATGTCCTGAGCCACGGTCAGGTCTTCGACCATCGTGGTATCGGCGGTCGCCACATCGAACCTTACCGCATCGGTTAAATGCCAACCGGGCGCAGCAAAGGTCGCGCGATCTGCACGCAGTTGTTCGATCAGCAAGCCCTGCCGGTCCCGGCGATAGAACGTAACCCGGTTCATGGTCATCGCATCGCCGCTGCCGGTGATCGTATTCGCCATCAGGATATTTGCGCCATCGGTCAGATAGACATTCGATCTGACGCCGGATTCCTGCGGGATCGCGCCGAAATCATTGGCTTCCCACGCGCTGAGAGTGGCGGTGGCATGGGTGACAACGCGTTCGTTGAAGGCAAAGCTGGCGATCGAGATAAGCCCGGCAGTCAGCAGCAGCGGCGCCAGCACCTGATGTGCAGAAAGGCCCGCCGCCTTCATCGCGATAACTTCGCTGTTCTGATTAAGGCCGATCAGCGCGATAATCGTGGCCAGCAGCACCGAATAGGGCAGGAACCTGGCAATCAATTGCGGCACGCGCAAGGTCACATAGGTCCATAATTGTGCCTGGCCATTGCCCTCTACCGCCAGAATCTTGCCGCTGGTACTAAGCAGGTCGAGCATCATCAGGACCAGCACCAGGACTGCCAGCATCGCCAGAATGCGGATGAAAAACAGCTTGGACAGATATACCGTCAGCGTGCGGGAAGGAAAGAATTCGAACTTCATGGCCTATTCTGCCACCTGAAGGGGCAGGCCGGAATCCTGTTCTGCTTCAAACCTGCGGCGTTTCCGCCGGAACAATTTTCGTATCTGTTTGGACAATTTGGCCGAACCTGTTTCCAGCGCGCCAATCGCCTGCCCGCCCGGAACATAGGCAACCCGGTAAAACATCCAGATGATCAATATCGCGAACAGGGCAAATGGTCCCCACAGCGCAAGCGCCGGATCGGCGCGGCCCAGCGTGGCGAAATCCTCCCCATATTGGTTGATCTTGTGATAGGCGACCACCATCACGATCGACACGAATACGCCCAGCGCAGAGGTGGATCGTTTGGGCGGTATCGCCAGCGCCACGGCGAGCAGCGGCATGAGCAGCATCATCACCACTTCCACCATGCGAAAATTGAAACTGGCCTGGCTGGCATCGCGCACCTTTTCGGTGCTGTCGGGGCTCCAGCCAATGCTGAGCAATTCGGGCAGGATATATTCCCGTTCCGCATCCCCCCGCTGGCGAAAATCCTCGATTGCGGGCAGGTCGATCGGCAAATCGTGGCGCGTGAAGCTGAGCACGCGAGGTGTCCCCCCATCCTCGCCGCCGCCCATATCCTGCACGATGGTGCCATCGTTCAGGCGCAGGATGATGGTGTTAGGGTTGTCGCTGGTGGCCAGGAAATTCCCTTCGCGCGCGGTGATCGACAGCACCTGCCCCTTGTCATTGGCAACCCGGGCGAAGATGCCGATCAGCTGCCGCCCTTCGTTGCGGCTTTCTTCGATACGCAGCGCCATCCGGTCTTTCAGCGTGGTGAATTCACCCACCTTGATCGATGCGCCCAACGCGCCGGACCGCAGGTCATAATCGAGTTGTTCGTAATAATAGCGACTGATCGGCTGGACATAAAATACCAGTGCGGCATTCAGCCCGACCAGGATCAAGGTGATCGCATAGGGAATCCGCAGCAACCTGCCGTAACCCAGGCCTACTGCACGCAGGACATCCAGCTCGCTGGTGGTGGCCAGCTTGCGGAACGCCAGCAGGATGCCCAGCAACAGGCCCAGCGGGATCGCCAGGCTGGCATATTCGGGGATCAGGCTGGCGAGCATCTTGAAGACCACCCCGATCGGCCCGCCTTCCGTGGCCACGAAATCGAACAGGCGCAGCATCTTGTCTAGGATCAGCAGCGACGCGGCGAGCACGAACACGCCCAGCATCGGGATAATCACGAGCCGGAAGATGTACCGGTCAATGGCGGGAATGAAATTCAACACTTGCTCGGCGCCTGCCAGTCTTTCCAAGGGCCAGTCCGAAAGACTGGTATATTGCCTCTAGCGCGAAAATTGCCGGAGGTCATGCCCCAGAACGCTGTGGCGGCGTATTACTGGATTTTCCCGCTTATGCTTTCTCCAGCGTGCATTGCAGCGGATGCTGGTTCTGCCGGGCGAAATCCATCACCTGATTGACCTTGGTTTCGGCCACTTCATAGGAAAACACGCCGCAGATGCCGACACCTTTCTGGTGGACATGCAGCATCACCCGCGTCGCCTGTTCAAGGTCCATCTTGAAGAACCGCTTGAGGACCATCACCACGAATTCCATTGGGGTATAATCATCATTCAGCAACAGCACCTTGTACATGCTGGGCTGTTTGGTCTTCGTCTGGGTCTTGGTGACCACGCCAACCTGGCCGTCCCCATCCTTGCCGTTATCCTTGGCGCCGTCTTTATCGCCATCCCCGCTGACCGCGGCAAGGCTGTTGCCCCACCGGTTGGCAGGGTGGGCGGCGTGAATCGGGTTGGAGACGGCGGGTGGTTCGGATTTCATATAAGCGGTAATATCGTAAGCCGTCCGCACTTCGCAAGGCCGCGTTCGCACTATCTTTATGTCCGGGCTGCATTTCATCGGAAAAATGGCCTGCAGTCGGGGGAGTGCAGCAAAAGAAACGGGCCGAACGGAAATATCCGTTCGGCCCGTTCTGATGTCAACCGGGGGGAGAGGATCCCGGTTCACGCAATTCCCGGCACCGCGCAGCAGGGCTGCCGGCGTCGTTCACCTGGTTCAGGCTGCCTTGCGGACCTTGTCCATGGCAACGCTTACGCGGCTGGAAATCGGCGCGAAAGCTTCATTGGCCAGCTTAACCCATGCTTCGGTGGTCTTCGAAACATTGGCGACAGTCGCGTCGAAATTGCGGCTGGCGATCTGGCTCTGCAGCTGGATGAATTCAGTCGGCGACTTGACGGCAGCGATTTCCTTGGCGTCCGAAGTCAGGGTCGAAACGGCAGCCTTGCCTTCTTCGACATAGGTCTTGGCCAGGCCCTGCATGCCAGTGGCGAGGATCTTGCCGGATTCGACGATCGCTTCGACATTGTGCTTGCTGAATTCGCCCATTTCCGAAGCGAGCACGGTGCTTTTTTCGTAAGCGGTCTTGGCGCGGGTCTGCAGGTCGGCAAGACCTTCCTTGACCTGTGCGGAGTAATCGATGGCGGTTTCTTTTGCTTTGGTCATAATGGTTTCCTTTGGCGTGGATGTCTTGATTGTCGGGGTCTTCGCTGGCGCAGCCTTGCGGGTTTTCACCCCGGTCTTCGGTGAAGTCTTCGGCGCTGCTTTTCGTGCAGCCTTGCGTGCGACCGGCTTCGCAGCGGACTTCTTGGCGACAGTTTTCTTCGCTGCGACTTTCTTTGCAGCTGGCTTTGCAGCCACCTTCGTGTCCGGTGCCGGAGCAGCAACTGCTTCGGCAACCTTTTCGGCAATCGCCGGCTTGGCCGCTACTTCGGCGGCCGGTGCCGACTTGCGGGCTGCTGCAGTCTGTGCAGCAGCTTCTGCAAATGCCTTCTCGGCAGCTACATCAATTTTGCTCGTGGCTTGATCTGCCATGATATCGATCCTTGTGCTTTGCTGGCCTCACATTGCGGGCCTTTATGTTGCACTGCACAAAATAGGCATCCTGGCTTCGAAGTCAAGAGTTTTTGTGCAGTGCAACATTTATTGCACAAGCTATTGATTCAGTTAGATTGCTAACGTTGCATTACGTAACGTCCGGGCGCATCTTCGATAATCTTGTCACCCTTGCCGCCGGGCTTCCTGAGGCCCTTCGCGGGCACTTTCGTGCTGTCCTGTGCGTTTATCCATTCGATCCAGTCGGGCCACCAGCTGCCCTTGTGTTCGGTTGCCCCGGCGATGAATTCCTCCAGCGAGGAAACGTCTTTGTCGTTGCGCCAATATTGGTATTTCCCCGCGGCCGGGGGATTGACCACCCCGGCGATATGCCCCGACCCGGCAAGCACGAACCGGATCGGACCGGAAAAATGCTCGGTAATCCGCCACACGCTTTCGGCAGGGGCGATATGGTCTTCCTTGCCCGCCTGGATATAGCACGGCGTCTCGACCAGCCGCAGATCGATCGGGGTGCCATCGGCGCTGAGCGAATCGGGTTTGACCAAGCGGTTGTCGCGGTAGAGGTCGATCAGATAGCTCTTGTGCCATTTGCCGGGCAGATTGGTGACATCGCCGTTCCAGTGTAGCATGTCGAATGCGGGATATTCCTCGCCCAGCAGGTAATTGTTGACCACGTAATTCCAGACCAGATCTGTCCCGCGCAGCATGTTGAACGTTGCCGCCATCACCCTGCCATCCAGATAACCCTCCCTGGAAAGATTATCGAGCGCGGCGATTTGCGTGTCATCGACGAAATTGAGCAATTCCCCCGCCTTTTCGAAATCGACCTGGGCGGTGAAAAACGTCGCGCTCTTGATCTTGTCCGCTTCGCCCCGCCGCGCCAGAACCGCCAGCGTCGCGGCCAGGGTCGTGCCCGCGACACAATAGCCGATGGTGTGGACGCAAGGTACCTTCAGCCGTTTGCGGACGTGTTCCACCGCATCAATCTGGGCGAGGATATAATCGTCCCACACTATGTCCGCCATGGATGCGTCGGCAGATTTCCAACTGACTACAAATGTCGTCACGCCTTGTTCGACGGCCCAGCGGATAAAGCTCTTTTTGGGATTGAGATCGAGGATGTAGAACCGGTTGATCCACGGCGGGAAGATCACCAGCGGGGTGGCCAGCACATCTTCCGTGGCCGGGCTATACTGGATCAATTGATATAGCGGCGTTTCATGGACCACCTTGCCCGGAGTGGTCGCGATATTCTCGCCCAGGGTGAAGGCGGTCGGATCTGTATGGGTCAATTGGCCGCGCTTCAGGTCGGCCAGCAAATGTTCCATGCCCTTGACCAGATTTTCGCCCCGGCTTTCCAAGGTGCGTTCCAGCACAATCGGATTGGTGGCCGGGAAATTGGCCGGGCTCAGCGCTTCCATCATGCCCCTGGTCGCGAAGCGCAATTGTTCACGCTTTGCCTCGTCCAGCCCCTCGACCTCGTCAACCATCGCGATCAGGTGTTCCTGAATCATCAGATAGGTCTGATGGATCAGGGCAAACAGCGGCTGTTGCTGCCACCGGGGGTCGGCAAAGCGGCGGTCCTTGCGCGGCAGGTCGGGCGCCGCGTTTTCCTGGATCACCCCGTCAGGCCCGCTGGTATATTGGCCGAGTACCGCCTGCCACAATTGCGCGGAATCCTCGATCAGCTGTTGTTGCTGCGTTGGTCCACCCAAGGGCATCCGGGACAGCCAGTTTCTGGACAATTCGGCCCACGCGGTCGGATCCATAAGGGTCGCAACCGGATTGGGCGCAGCGGTCTGGCCTGCCTGGAATTCATTCCACATCGCCTGCAGTTTGTCGGCCAGGCCCGTCCAATTATCTTCCGCTACGCCTGGACCGGAAACGCCCGCGCCGCCAATATTGCCCGGCACCATCAGGTCGAAAAACGCTTGGGCCTGTTCGGCCTGCAGCTTCATCAACGCGGCAAATTGATCATCCGGGGTCTCATTTTCTGCCATTTCAGTTTTCATCCGATCGTATGCCGCCGCGGTTCGAACAAACTATATGGGCAAACGGATACGATTGCACCTATGCATTTATTGCTCCACGGCATATCCGGAAGAGTATTTTGTACCAGCCACGCAAACGTCGGCGCTAATCAACCAGCCGAGACCATAGGAATATGATGGATACCGATTTCTACCGCATGAAGCGCCTGCCGCCCTACGTGATCGCCGAAGTGAACGGCTTGCGGGCTGCGGCGCGCGCGGCGGGGAAAGACATTATCGATCTGGGAATGGGCAATCCCGACCAGCCGCCACCAGCCCATGTGATCGAGAAATTATGCGAAGTGGCGCGCAAACCGGACGCCCATGGCTATTCCCAGTCCAAGGGAATTCCTGGACTGCGCAAGGCGCAGGCGAATTATTATGGTCGCCGTTTCGGGGTCGATCTGGATCCCGCCACAGAAGTGGTGGTGACCATGGGTTCCAAGGAAGGGCTGGCCAGCCTGGCCAATGCGATCACCGCGCCGGGCGATGTGGTGCTGGCACCCAACCCGTCCTATCCGATCCACACCTTCGGGTTCATCATTGCCGGGGCCACCATCCGGTCGGTGCCGACGACCCCGGATGAAGAATACTGGCGCGCACTGGACAGCGCGATGGCCTATACCGTGCCGCGCCCCAGCGTGCTGGTGGTTAATTACCCGTCCAACCCCACCGCCGAAGTGGTCGATCTGGCGTTTTACGAACGGCTGGTCGCTTGGGCGAAGGAGAACGAGGTGTGGATCTTGTCCGATCTCGCCTACTCCGAACTGTATTTCGACGGGAATCCGACACCTTCGATCATGCAGGTCAAGGGCGCGAAGGATGTCGCGGTCGAATTCAC
>JAGXGU010000098.1 GCA_024636575.1 Altererythrobacter sp. | reverse complement strand
CGTCAAGCCGGGCCGTGTCCTGTTCGAACTCGATGGCGTTCCCGGTCCGCTTGCGGCTGAAGCGTTCGAACGTGCGGCGATGAAGCTGCCGATCAAGACCAAGGTTGTTGCCCGTCTGGGTGACACCAGCCACCTGGGAGGCGAATAATGGCTGATTTCGCGGACCTTCGCACCAAGACCGATGATCAGCTGACCGCCGAGCTCACCGAGCTGAAGCGCGAACAGTACAATCTGCGGTTCCAGGCTGCGACCAACCAGCTCGAAGCCCCGTCGCGTATCCGTCAGGTGCGCCGGAGCATTGCGCAGATCAAGACACTGCAAAACGAGCGTGCGGCGAAAGCCGCCGCCGTGAAGGCTTGAGGAGTTAACAATGCCGAAGCGAATCCTCGTCGGGACTATCACCTCTGACAAGACCGACAAGACCGTGACCGTGAAGGTCGAACGCAAGGTGAAGCACCCGCTGTACGGGAAGATCATCCGGCGCTCGAAGAAGTATCACGCCCACGACGAAACGAACGAATACACCGTCGGTGACGTTGTGCGGATCGAAGAGACGAAGCCGATCTCCAAGACCAAGACATGGCGCGTTCTCGACACTGTGCATGCCAGCAAGGGCGTTGCCGTCGAAGCTGATATCGACGTCGAGGCAGCCGCAGGTAGCACCACCTGATTTTTGAATAATTTTTGGAACTGCAGGACTGGTTCCTGCAAGCCGGTAAGAAGGAACCGCATCGATGATTCAGATGCAATCAAATCTAGAGGTCGCTGACAACAGCGGCGCGAAGCGCGTCCAGTGCATCAAGGTGCTGGGCGGGTCGAAGCGTCGGACTGCCGGCGTCGGTGATGTGATTGTCGTTTCCATCAAGGAAGCGCAGCCACGTGCCAAGGTCAAGAAGGGCGACGTTCACCGCGCGGTGATCGTGCGTACCCGCAAGGAAGTTCGCCGGAGCGACGGCAGCGTGATCCGTTTCGATGGTAACGCGGCCGTGCTGGTCAACAAGAACGAGGAGCCGATCGGCACCCGTATCTTTGGCCCAGTGGTGCGCGAATTGCGTGGCCGCGGCTTCATGAAGATCATCAGTCTTGCGCCGGAGGTGCTATAATGGCTTCCGCTAAGATCAAGAAGGGCGACAGCGTCGTCGTGCTTTCGGGCAAGGACAAGGGCCTGACCGGCACTGTCCAGAAGGTCATGCCGAAAGAAGGCAAGGTCGTCGTCCAGGGTGTGAATATCGCTGCCCGTCACCGCAAGCCAAGCCAGGAAAACCCGCAGGGCGGCATCGATCGCTTTGAAGCACCGATGCACCTCTGCAAGGTTGCTGTGGCTGATCCCAAGGATGGCAAACCGACCCGCGTCCGCTTTGAAGAGCGTGACGGGAAAAAGGTCCGGGTTGCTGTCAAGTCTGGAGAGACAATCGATGGCTAAGTCCAATTCTACCAGTGCGGGCCCCCGCATGAAGCAGCGCTATGACGATATGATCGTCAAGGCGATGACGGAAAAGTTCGGTTACACGAACCGTCTTCAGGTTCCGCGCCTCGACAAGATCACACTCAACATGGGTGTGGGCGAAGCGAGCCAGGACAAGAAGAAAGTCCAGACAGCTGCAGAAGAAATGGCCCTGATCGCCGGCCAGAAGCCGGTAATCACCAAGGCCAAGAAGTCGATCGCCCAGTTCAAGCTGCGCGAAGGCATGCCGATTGGTTGCAAGGTAACCCTGCGCCGCGAACGCATGTATGAATTCGTCGACCGTCTGGTAACGATCGCGATGCCGCGGATTCGCGACTTTCGTGGTCTGAATCCGAAGAGCTTCGACGGCCGTGGCAATTATGCCATGGGCCTGAAAGAGCAGATCATCTTTCCCGAGATATCCTATGATCAGATCGATCAGGTCCGCGGGATGGATGTAATTGTCACCACCACGGCGAATACCGATGAAGAGGCGAAGGAATTGCTCCGTCTCTTTGGTTTCCCGTACCCGGCTGAAGAAGCCGAAGAACAGCAGGCCGCATGAGCGGTAAGAAGAAGAGAGCTTAAGTCCAATGGCGAAACTGAGTTCCATTAACAAGAACGAGCGTCGCAAGAAGCTCGTCAAGAAGTATGCGGCGAAATATGCCAAGCTTAAGGCTGTGGCCGATGACAAGGCCCTCGACGAGGGCGAGCGTCTGATGGCCCGTCTCAAGCTGGCAGAGATTCCGCGTAACGCGAATCCCACGCGTGTGCGCAACCGTTGCACCACCACCGGCCGCCCACGCGGCTATTACCGCAAGTTCGGCCTCAACCGCATTGAACTGCGCAATCTCGCCAACAAGGGGCTTATCCCCGGCGTGACCAAGTCGAGCTGGTAAGGATTAGCAGATGGCTATGACCGATCCCCTGGGTGATATGCTCACCCGCATCCGTAACGGACAGCAGGCCAAGAAGGACTCCGTCCTTTCGCCCGCTTCCAAGCTGCGTGCAAATGTTCTCGAAGTGCTTCAGCGGGAAGGCTACATTCGTGGCTATTCCGAAGACGCTTCAGGCAAGCACCCGGCGCTGCGGATCGAACTGAAATATTTCGAAGGCGAACCTGCGATCAAGCATGTCGCCCGTGTGTCGAAGCCTGGTCGCCGGGTCTATTCAGGTAGCCAAGAGCTGCCGGTAGTTCGCAACGGCCTCGGCATCACCATCGTCTCGACGCCGAAGGGCGTGCTTTCGGACAACGAAGCACGCACCGAGAACGTCGGCGGCGAAGTGCTGGCGGAGGTGTTCTGATGAGCCGCATCGGTAAGAAAGCAGTCGCGATGCCGAATGGCGTAACTGCGAATATCGAAAACGGTACGCTCAGCGTGAAGGGCCCCAAAGGCACCCTTTCGATGGGCTTGCTGGACGATATCGAATACCAGGTTGAAGAAGGCGAAATTTCCGTCAAGCCAGCGAATGCGTCCACGCGCGCCCGTTCCTTCTGGGGAATGCAGCGTACTCTGGTCGCCAATCTGGTAGATGGTGTCACCGACGGCTTCACCAAGGTTCTCGAAATCAACGGCGTTGGTTACCGCGCGCAGGCCCAGGGCAAAAACCTGAAACTGCAGCTCGGCTACAGCCATGATGTCGATATCGTAGTGCCGGAAGGCATCGAAGTTAAAACGCCTGATCAGACCACCGTCGAAATCAGCGGGAATGACAAGCAGGCAGTCGGCCAGTTCGCTGCCGAAGTCCGCCAGTGGCGCAAGCCCGAGCCTTACAAGGGCAAGGGTATCAAGTACCGCGGCGAATACGTCTTCCGCAAGGAAGGGAAGAAGAAGTAAGATGGCCAAGCTTTCTCTGTTCGAACGCCGCCGCCGCCGTGTGCGGTCCGCCTTGCGGGCCCGCTCCGGTGACCGTGCGCGCCTTTCGGTGCACCGCACCGGACGTCACATCTACGCCCAGATCATCGATGACCAGAACGGCCGTACGGTCGCTGCTGCATCGACTCTCGGGGCCAAGGCTTCCGGCGCCAATGTCGATGCTGCCAGCCAGGTAGGCAAAGACATCGCCGCGGCTGCCCAGAAGGCTGGCGTCACCACCGTCGTATTCGATCGCGGTGGCTTCCTCTACCATGGCCGCGTCAAGGCGCTGGCCGACGCCGCGCGCGAAGGCGGTCTGGAGTTCTGATTATGGCTGACGAAAAGAAAACTGACGAAACTCCGGCGGTAACGCCTGAAGCTACTGTCGAAGAAACGAAGGTTCAGCCCGAAGCCGAAGCGGCTCCTGCTGCTGAAGCTAAAGAAGAAGCGGCTCCTGTCGCAGAACCGGCAGCTGAGCCTGTGATCGACAATGCGGGTTCGACCCCGACCCCGACTATGGCCGCAACCGAAGCCTTCGACAATCAGTCGTCAACGGGTGGGGCACCTTCGCAGCCGCGCAGCGGCCGGGGCGGTAACAATAATCGTGGTGGCCAGGGCGGCAATCGTGACGGCGGCCAGGGCGGACGTGGACGTAGCGGCGGCGGACGTGACAACAACCGCCGTGGCGGGCGCGACGAACCCGATGATGGCCTGGTTGAAAAACTGGTCCACATCAACCGCGTGTCCAAGACTGTAAAGGGCGGTAAGCGCTTTGGCTTTGCTGCTTTGGTCGTGGTCGGTGACGGCGCGGGCCGGGTTGGTTTTGGCAAGGGCAAGGCGCGCGAAGTGCCGGAAGCCATTACCAAGGCAACCGCAGCTGCGAAGAAAAAGATGATCCGTGTATCCTTGAAAGAAGGCCGCACGCTGCACCATGATGGCAAGGGCCGTTTCGGTGCTGGTCTGGTCAATGTCCGTTCGGCACCTCCGGGTACCGGGATCATTGCCGGTGGTCCGATGCGTGCAGTTTTCGAAAGCCTTGGTGTGGCCGATGTGGTGACCAAGTCGATGGGCACGTCGAACCCCTACAACATGATCCGCGCCACTTTTGATGCGCTGGTCAACCAGACTTCGCCGAAGTCTGTCGCCCAGCGCCGGGGCAAGAAGGTCGCCGACCTGCTTGGCCGCGGTGGTTCCAGTGAAGCCGAGGCGCAAGCCGAAGCCGCTGCGGTTACGGAGTAAGACAGATGGCTGATGCTAAGAAATCCACTGGGAAGACTATCACCCTGAAACAGATCGGTTCGCCGATCCGCCGCCCGGACAAGCAGCGTCAGATGTTGATCGGTCTCGGTTTGAACAAGATGCACAAGGTCGTGACACTTCAGGATACCCCCGAAGTTCGCGGCACGATCGCCAAGCTGCCCCACATGGTGCAGATCGTCGATTGAGGTAGCCGATATCATGTTGGCTCATTGACTTGCAGCGGCCCGGGCATGTACCGGGCCGCTTCCATTTCCGCCGCAGGGGCAAATCGGCCCTTCCGGCATTTCAGCGCGAACAAAGCGAAAGCGAGTGCACATTATGAAACTGAATGATATCCGCGACAACGAAGGCGCCCGTCCGTCACGCATGCGCGTGGGCCGGGGTATCGGTTCCGGCAAGGGCAAGACTGCCGGCCGCGGCCAGAAGGGCCAGAAGAGCCGTTCGGGCGTCGCCGTAAAGGGCTTCGAAGGCGGCCAGATGCCGCTCCACATGCGTCTGCCGAAGCGCGGCTTCAACAACCCGTTCGGCAAGGATTTTGCCGAAGTGAACCTGGGCATGGTCCAGAAATTCATCGATGCGGGCAAGTTGGACGCGGCGAAATTGGTCGATCACGAAGCCTTGAAAGCAGCTGGCCTCGGGCGCGGCGGCAAGAACGGCGTGCGCTTGCTGGCCAAGGGCGAACTGACCACCAAGAAGGTCAAATTCTCCGTCGCCGGTGCATCGAAGGGCGCAGTGGCAGCCGTTGAGAAGGCAGGCGGTTCGGTCGAAGTGACCCTGCCGACCAATCTTGAAGTCAAGGCGAAGAAGGCTGAAGCGACGGCCAAGCGCCTCGAAAAGAAGAACAAGAAGTAAAAACCGTTTGTCCCGGCCAGGTCCGGGGCTGCTGGAATGGGCATGATGCCTGTGGACAGTGGCCCCTGAATTGGCCGGGATATCCGGTTTTTGCGGGTGCAGGGTTCGACATTCGGGCAGCGGCACCTTATGTGACCACCGAAGGCCGGATCATCCGGTGCCCGATTAACGGCTAACACACGTCAAGGCTCACTCAAGATCATGGCATCACGCGCCGACAATATCGCGAGCAATCTAAGCCTCGCCAATTTCTCGAAAGCCACCGAGCTCAAGAACCGTATCTGGTTCACGATCGGCGCGCTCATCGTGTTTCGCTTTCTCAGCTTCGTTCCGCTGCCCGGGGTAAACCCGCTGGTGCTGGAAACGTTGTATGACCAGACCCGGGGCGGGATCCTCGATCTGTTCAACACATTCTCCGGCGGCAGCCTGGAACGGATGAGCCTGATTGCGCTTGGCGTCATGCCCTATATTACCGCTTCGATCGTGGTGCAAATGGCTTCATCCCTCCATCCGGCGCTCGCTGCGCTGAAGAAGGAAGGGCAGACCGGTCGCCAGAAACTCAACCAGTACACCCGCTACGGCACCGTGTTCCTGTGTGCAATTCAGGGCTGGTTCCTGGCCGCCGGGCTCGAAGCTTACGGCGCGCAGAGCGGGCTGCAGGCCGTGGTCCAGACCGGCTACATGTTCCGCATCGGCGCGGTTATCAGCCTGGTTGGCGGGACCATGTTCCTGCTGTGGCTGGGTGAGCAGATCACCAGCCGCGGGATTGGTAACGGCGTTTCGCTGATCATCATGGCGGGCATCGTTGCCCAGTTCCCGACCTTTGTGACCAATTTGTTCGAAGGTGGTCGCACGGGCTCGATCAGCGCGGCGGTGATCATCTTCTTCATCGCCATGGTAATCGGCCTGATCCTGTTCATCTGTTTCATGGAGCGGGCGCAGCGCCGATTGCTGATCCAGTATCCCAAGCGCGCCAGTGCCCAGGGCATGATGCAGGCGGACCGCAGCCATCTGCCGCTGAAGATCAACACGGCAGGTGTGATTCCGCCGATCTTCGCCAGTTCGCTATTGCTGTTGCCGCTGACGATCACCCAGTTTGCCGGCAATTCTGTCAACACTGAAAGTACCGGTGGCGCGGTCCTGCAGTCGGTCCTGCAATATCTGCAGCATGGCCAGCCACTGTATATGGCGCTCTATGCCATCGGCATCATCTTCTTCTGCTTCTTCTATACCGCAGTTGTCTTCAATCCGGAGGAAACTGCCGAGAATTTGAAGAAGAATGGCGGGTTCATTCCCGGAATTCGCCCGGGCAATCGCACGGCCGAATATCTCGATTATGTCCTGACCCGTATTACGGTTGTCGGTGCCGCATATCTGACATTTGTCTGCGTGCTGCCGGAATATGTCATCGCACAAACCGGCATTCCGCTGTTCCTGGGCGGGACCAGCCTGCTGATCGTGGTGAATGTCACCGTTGATACGATTAGCCAGGTGCAATCGCATTTGCTCGCCCACCAATATGGCGATCTGATCAAGAAAGCCAAATTGAAGGGCCGTACGCGCTGATGCGCGACGGGTTCGGACTGGTTTGTGGGGGGCTGTTGCCGTGAATATCATCCTTTTGGGGCCTCCTGGCGCTGGTAAAGGCACACAGGCTTCCCGCCTGGTGGAACAATATGGCATGCGCCAGCTTTCCACCGGCGACATGCTGCGCGAGGCGGTTAAAGCCGGAACGCCGGTCGGGCTTGAGGCAAAGTCGGTGATGGAACGGGGCGAGCTGGTGTCGGACGAGATAGTTTCCGCCCTGATCGATGCCGAACTGACTGCAATGGGGGGTGGTACCGGCGCGATCTTCGACGGTTATCCCCGGACAAAGCAGCAGGCGAAATCGCTGGAGGAAATCCTCGAGCGCCATGGCCGCAGGCTCGACCACGTGATCGAATTGGAAGTGAACGAAGATGCCCTGATCGACCGGATCACCGGCCGCTTCACCTGCGCCAATTGCGGTGCGGGCTACCATGATCGCCACAAATTGCCGATAGTCGATGGCGTATGCGACAAATGCGGCAGCACCGAATTCAAGCGCCGCCCCGATGATAATGAAGAAACCGTCCGTATGCGGATGGAGGAATATCGGGCCAAGACAGCGCCGATCCTGCCAATCTATGAAGCACGCGGGATCGTGAGCCGGGTTGATGGCATGGCCAGGATCGAAGAAGTGACCGCCGCGCTCGACGCCATTCTGGCCTGAGGCATTCTGGCCTGAGGCATTCTGGCCAGGCTGTGCACCGCGAATATTCTGATCGCCTCTTGGCCTATGCCCCGTGCCGTGGAATAACCGCAGGGATAAATGGGTTGGCCAGCAAAGGTGCCTGAGATGCAGAGATTTTCGTTCGCCCTGATTGCCGCCTGCGCGGCGCCATTGCTATTCGCCCAGCCTGTATCGGCGGAGGTTATCAATCAGGGCGAGGGCAGCTTCGTAACCCGCAATGCGGTGGTGGTAAAAGCCGATCCGTTCGAGGCATGGCAGGCGCTGATCACCCCGTCTAAATGGTGGAACAGCAGCCATACCTGGTCTGCCGATGCGGAAAATCTCTATATCAGTGCGCAGGCTGGCGGGTGTTTCTGCGAATTGTTGCCCGTTCCAATAGATGCGCCGGAAGGTATCCGCCGGGGCAGCGCACATCACATGACCGTGGTATTGGCCGATCCGGCGAAGGTCCTGCGCATGCGCGGCGCATTGGGCCCACTGCAGAGCGAGCCGGCGGACGGAGTTCTCACGATCACTCTCACCCCTTCGGATAAAGGGACGGTGATTGTTTTCGAATATGTCGTCGGCGGTTATATGCGCTTTGGGACGGCAGAGATTGCCAAGGCGGTCGACGGGGTGATGAACCAGCAGTTGGCCGGTCTTGCAAGATTGCTCGGCCCTGTGGCACCGGCACGCGGAAAAAACGGGCCAGAAGCGGGCGCAGAAGCGGGCGCAGAAGACAATGCCCAACAGGGCGATGTGGAGGCAGGGCCGGCCTCAGCCGCGCCAACAGGGAAGCCCGCGCCTGATGCACCCGTCAGGAAAGCTGTGTCAGTGGATGAAGCCTTCGGGCAGATTACTGAAGAACCGATCACCGAAGAATAGTTCTGCGCGGGCGCTTATCCCTCTACGCGCGCCTTCTCATGCCTGTAAATTCCGACCCCATTGCGCGGCGGGAATTCGCCGCTAGAGTGCCGCCAATAACAGAGGGCCGGTTCGTGTTGAGCACGCTGCCCCGCCAGTTTCGGTCGCACATTCAATCCGGGTGGTATCACTTCACCCGCGTACCTAGGAGGGGGCGATCATGGCAGTATCCGATCACGTTGACTTCAATACGTTTATGGAGGGCGTGAAGCGCCGCAACCCGCACCAGCCGGAATTCACCCAGGCGGTGCAGGAAGTGGCAGAAGATATCTTCGATTTCATGGAAGATAAGGAAGCCTATCACTCCCAGCAGATACTCCGCCGCATTTCCGAGCCGGACCGGGTGGTCAGTTTTCGGGTTTGCTGGGAAGACGACGCGGGCAACATCCGTGTTCAGCGCGGTTGGCGCGTCCAGAACAATAATGCCATCGGCCCCTATAAAGGCGGCTTGCGTTTTCACCCCAGCGTGAATGAAAGCGTGCTGAAATTCCTCGCATTCGAACAGACGTTCAAGAATGCCCTCACCGGCCTGCCAATGGGCGGCGGGAAGGGCGGATCCAACTTCAACCCCAAGGGCAAGTCAGACCGCGAAGTCATGCGGTTCTGCCAGAGCTTCATGACCGAACTGTACCGCCATATCGGCGCGGATGTGGATGTGCCGGCAGGCGACATCGGCGTCGGCGGACGCGAAATCGGCTATATGTTCGGCCAGTACAAGCGGATTACCAACCATTTCACCGGCGTGTTGACAGGCAAGGGCATGGAATATGGCGGGTCCATGATCCGTCCGGAAGCGACGGGTTACGGCGCGGTCTATTTCATGCAGGAAATGCTCAAGCACCGCGGGGACGAAGTGAAGGGCAAGACGGCGGTCATTTCCGGTTCGGGCAACGTGGCAACCCATGCCGCGGAAAAGATCACCCAGCTAGGCGGCAAGGTTGTCACCATGTCGGATTCGGGCGGCTTCATCCATGATCCAGATGGCATCAGTCAGGAAAAGATTGACTGGATCAAGGCGCACAAGACACATCGGCGCGGTCGGATCAGCGAATATGCCGATGAGTTCAAGGGCGCGACCTTCCACGAAGGCAAGCGCCCGTGGCACGTCAAATGCGATCTCGCCCTGCCTTGCGCCACGCAGAACGAACTGGACGAGGCAGAGGCGCGGGCGCTGGTGGCCAATGGCTGCATCGCAGTAGCTGAGGGCGCAAATATGCCGACTACGCTGGCAGGCACCCATGTGTTCAAACATGCGAAAATCATGTTCGCGCCGGGCAAGGCCGCCAATGCTGGCGGCGTTGCGGTTTCGGGCCTGGAGATGAGCCAGAATTCGGAGCGCCGATCCTGGAAAGAGGAAGAGCTGCAGCAAATGCTGCTCGACATCATGCAGGGCATCCACGGGCGCTGCATTGCCTATGGCGACCAGGGCGATGGCTATGTCGATTATGTGAAGGGCGCGAATATTGCGGGCTTCAAGAAGGTTGCCGATGCGATGCTGGCATTCGGGGTCGTCTGATCCAAATACAAGGCGTGCCGGAAGCTAGGGGTTGCACAGTACCGGGCAAATGGTACCAACAGTCTTGAAACAACCGGCACGCCTCCTACTTTATGGGGCGTAGGCACCTTCGCGTGCTTACGGGTTGACGCGCTGCAAGAATCGTCTTAAGCGCGGCATTCATTCGAGGATTACGGTAATCGAAGGCAAGGATTGTCCGGCAGGCGGTAGCCATTGAGCGCGCCATCCGGGCTTTTTCTGTTTCAATTCTTTGTAATTCCGGTGATTTTGTAGCGATGAGATAGGGGCGTGCCCTTTCCGATGTCCGGAAAATCCGCACGTTTCCCTGTGGAGCATGGAGAAGTAAGTGGCACGTATTGCCGGGGTAAATATCCCCACCAACAAGCGCGTTATTATCGCGCTTACCTATATTCACGGTATCGGCCGCACCACGGCGGTCCGGATTGCGGACAAATTGGGTATTGACCATGCCCGCCGCGTTCAGGACCTCTCGGATGCGGAAATCCTTCAGATCCGCGAAACGATTGACGCCGAACATGCCGTTGAGGGTGATCTTCGTCGCACGACTGCGATGAATATCAAGCGCTTGATGGATCTGGCATCATACCGCGGGTTGCGTCACCGCAAGGGCCTTCCGGTCCGCGGCCAGCGCACCCACACCAATGCCCGTACCCGCAAGGGTAAGGCAAAGGCTATCGCGGGCAAGAAGAAGTAAGCAGCTGCCTTTTGGCGACCTACTTACCTCACCTTCTTATAAGAACAGGATAAAGATACCATGGCACGCGAACCACAGCGCATCAGGCGCCGCGAGCGGAAAAATATTTCCAGCGGCGTTGCGCACGTAAACGCCAGCTTCAATAACACCATGATCACCATCACCGATGCACAGGGCAATGCTATCAGCTGGTCCAGTGCAGGCGCGATGGGCTTCAAGGGAAGCCGCAAGTCGACTCCATACGCCGCTCAGGTGGCTGCGGACGATGCCGGCAAGAAAGCCGCCGAACACGGCGTGCGGACCCTGGAAGTCGAAGTCAAAGGTCCGGGTTCCGGCCGCGAAAGCGCGCTGCGTGCCCTTCAGGCTGTAGGCTTCACGATCACATCGATCCGTGACGTTACGCCGATACCGCACAACGGGGTCCGCCCGTCCAAGCGGCGCCGCGTCTAATCCGCCTTCTCGGCAGTTTGTGAATGATCACAAGCTGCCGTGTTTTCAAGGATCGGCCGCGGGTTTTGACCACCAGGTCGCCGCACCGATCCCGCCCGAACTGAACTCCAGGGGAAATCCATGTCCGTCAACACCAAGAACTGGCAGGAACTCAAGAAACCCAACAGCCTTGAAATCAAGGATGGTGGCGAAGGCAAGCGCAAGACCACTTTTGTCGCTGAACCGCTCGAACGCGGTTACGGCCTGACGCTTGGTAACGCGCTGCGCCGCGTGCTGCTATCATCGTTGCAAGGTGCCGCAATCACGTCGATCAAGATCGAAAACGTGCTGCACGAATTCTCGTCACTGGCCGGCGTGCGCGAAGATGTCACCGACATCGTCCTGAACGTCAAGCAGATTGCCCTGCGCATGGAAGGCGAAGGCCCCAAGCGTCTGCAGCTTTCCGCAACCGGCCCGGCCACAGTCAAGGCTGGCGATATTGCCGTTTCCGGTGATATCGAAGTGATGAACAAGGATCTGGTGATCTGCCATCTCGATGATGGCGCCACTTTCAACATGGAACTGACTGCCGACACCGGCAGCGGCTATGTTCCGGCTGTGGCCAACCGTCCGATTGATGCGCCGATTGGCCTGATCCCGGTTGATTCGCTCTATTCGCCAGTGCGTCAGGTCAGTTACAAGGTCGATGCCGCCCGCGTTGGTCAGGAATTGGACTATGACAAGCTCAATTTGACGATCGAAACCGACGGTACGATCACCCCGGAAGATGCCGTGGCCTATGCTGCGCGCATCCTGCAGGATCAACTGTCCCTGTTCGTCCACTTCGAAGAAGGCATTCCGCAGCCGCAAGGCCAGATGATCGGCATGGCTGCCGCGCCGGAAGAATCCGACGCGAACCAGCTGAACCGTTACCTTCTCAAGAAGGTGGACGAGTTGGAACTGTCGGTCCGTTCGGCAAACTGCCTCAAGAACGACAACATCATCTACATCGGTGATCTGGTTCAGAAGACCGAAGCCGAAATGCTGCGGACGCCGAATTTCGGCCGCAAGTCCTTGAACGAAATCAAGGAAGTGCTGTCGAGCATGGGCCTGCGCCTGGGCATGGACATCCCTGGATGGCCGCCTGAGAATATCGAAGAAATGGCCAAGAAGCTCGAACAAGAGCTGCTGGGCTGATCCAGGTTGCGGCGGCGCACCTTAAGCGCCGCCAGCTTTGGGCTACCTGATACGGGCCCCTATCGAACGGAGTAAAACATATGCGTCACGGTATTTCACAGCGTAAGCTCAGCCGTAAATCGGGCCACCGCAAGGCCCTGTTCCGCAACATGGCCGATGCGCTGGTCAAGCATGAGCAGATCCAGACCACCTTGCCGAAAGCCAAGGAACTGCGTCCCTATGTTGAAAAGCTGATTACGCTGGCAAAGCGTGGCGGCCTGTCCAATCGCCGTCTTGCGGCCGCCCGTATGAATGACGATACACAGGTCAAGAAGCTGTTCGACACGCTGGGCGCACGCTATGCAAACCGTGAAGGCGGCTATCTGCGGATCATCAAGGCCGGCTTCCGTGCCGGCGATGCTTCGCAAATGGCAATCATTGAATTTGTTGACCGCGATGTCGATGCACGCGGCAAGGACAGTGGTCCGGCGATGAACCAGAACGAAGAAGAATACGAAGGCGCATAAATCGCGATCTTCAGCATGATTACCAAGCGGGCCGGGGGGAAACCTCCGGCCCTTTTTGTTTGCACAATTGGGTTTTGACAGCGGGGGATTGGCGGGCCAGATACGCCGGATGAAAAAACTCCTGACCGCCGCCGCGCTGGCCATCTCCGCCGCTCCGTTGTCTGCGCAGGACCAGCCTGAAATATCCCGTTATGACCGGGCGCTGGCCGCAGGATACAAGGCACTGATGCTGTGCGGGGCGATTGCCAATGCCGATCGCGCGGGTGCGCAGCGAAGTCCCGAGAGCGTGATCGAATGGGAGCTGGCCGGCATTCAGGATCCGCAATCCCGGGTCGTCGCAGATTTGCCGTACAAGATCGTTCGTTCGCCCGGCGGCAAGAATGTCGCATCGCAGGTTGTTCAGGTTGAAGTGGAATATGCGCCCGATACCATGCCGCGCATTGCGATCCACAATTCGCAGCAAGGGTGTTCGATCCTGCCCATTATGGGTGGACCGCCGCCAGTCCCCACCTTGCGGGCATCACCGGCGAATGGGGATGATTGGCAAGCGGACTGGCAGGACGGGTTGTGGAGCGATGTGGCCGGCAATGCGTTCAATGGTGCCTATGGGGAAGGGGGCCGCACCACCGCTATTGTAGTAGTCAGGCACGGCAAGCTGACCGGTGAACAATATGCACCGGGTTTCGGCCCGTCCGTTCCGCAACGCACCTGGTCGGTCGCCAAGAGTATCGCAGCAACGCTGGTCGGTGCAGCGGCCTACCGCGGGGAAGTGACTCTGACGCCGCCGACAGACGGCTCCGGCCCAGCCGTTGTGACTGCATGGGATACGGTGGGTGACCCGCGCCGCGCCATCACCCTCGATCATTTGCTGCGCATGGCATCGGGGCGCTATTCCGATACGCCGGGCAATCGCACCGATCCGGTTTACTGGGGCGGTGCCACGGTGGAGGAGCGCGCGGCCACATGGCCTCTCATTCACCGGCCAGGAACGGTTTATCGCTATGCCAATAATGACACGCTGATGGCCGTGAAATCGATTCAGCCAAGTTTCAAAGCACATCCGCCGTCCGAATTTTTTGCCGCACTTGGTATGAATAATACTGTGGCGGAACGTGACTGGACCGGCAATTATGTGCTTTCCAGCCAGGTCTGGTCCACGGCGCGTGATCTTGCCCGCCTGGGCCAGTTTTATTTGAAGGACGGCGTCTGGAACGGGGAACGGCTGCTGCCGGAAGGCTTCGTCACATATGCATCAAGTCCGTTGGGGCCGCAGCCCGAAGGCAGCCCGTTCGGCTATGGAGCGGGGTTCTGGTTGTTGAATCAGTCGGACGGAGTTCCATCCGACACTTTTGCCGGATTCGGCAATCGCGGGCAATTTGTCGTGATCGTCCCCAGCCGCAATGTCGTGATCGTCCGGCGAGGAGAAGATCCGGCCGGCACGCGGTTCGATATCGCTGCATTCACCCGTGACATGCTCGCAGCTATCTCTGAATAGCAATTGTTCATAAAAGGTGCTACTTTCCTGAACAATTGCTGTCAGCTCAATTCAGGCTGCCAAAAGGGCGAATCGCCTAGACCCTGTTTGACGCCGGAGCACTCCCGCACTGGCGCCAAGCGAGGAACGACCCATGAATACCATTACCAAAACACTTGTCGGAACCGTCGCCGCTGGCGCAATGGCGATGACGTCTGCAGCACCAGCCTTTGCCCGTGACCGGGACGCCGGCATCAGCGCAGGCGAGATCATCGCCGGTGCCGTGATCATTGGCGGTATTGCCGCGATCGCCTCCGCCTCGAACAGGGACCGCGGATATGACCGGAATTACAATGATGGTTACCGCTATAACCCGGACGACCGCCGCGGCGGTTACAATGATTATTATGGCCGCGGAAATCCGCGCGCTGCAGTCCAGCAATGCGTTCAGGCGGCTGAGCGAAATGCCCAGCGCAGTGGCTATCGCCATGCGAATGTCACCGACATCCGCGATGTGGACGACACACGCTATGGCTGGCGTGTAAAGGGCCGCATCGACGTGCAGGGCGCTCGCGGGTACGGCAATCGCTATGACCGCTATGACCGCTATGATCGCAATGATCGCAATGATCGGGGCTACCGCGCAGATAGCGGCAAGTTCACCTGCGATATTTCGAACGGCCGGGTGGTCGGTCTCGATTACAGCGGCATCCGCGGCCTGCGTTGATCGCCGGGTTTAGACAAGGTAAGCGGTTCAGGCTGATGAAAGCCTGGGCCGCTTATCCTTTCACGTCATACATCCGGCAGGGACCATAAAATGAAAAGCATTTCCCTCTACTCCTCGTCAGCAGCGCTGGTTGCAGCCTTGACCATGGCGGCAACACCGGCACTTTCGGCTGAACTTCCTGTTCGGGCCGCCAATCCAGCCGCACCGGGTTATGCAGTTTGGAATGCCGATAGCGAGAATGTCCAGCGGGACCGGTATCGTCATCGCCGCCACCATGACCGGATTGATGCTGGTGATGTAATTGGCGGCCTGCTGGTTATTGGTGCGATCGCGGCAGTCGCCAGTGCCGTGTCGAAGCCAAGCCAACCGCGCAGCTATCCGCCGCGATATCCGGGCCGGTCGAGCGAGTATCGCGGCGATTCCCGCTATACTGGCGCGCAGGGAATCGACCGTGCAGCAGATATGTGCGTGCGCGAGATTGAACGCGATGCCCGGGTAAGCGGCGTCGATGCAATTTCACGGTCGGGCGATGGCTGGCTGGTATCCGGCACGCTATACAATGGCGATGGTTTCACGTGCCAGGTCGGCCGGGATGGCCGGATCGACGATGTCAGCTATGGCGGTCGCGGTGCGTTTCAGAGCAATTCCAGCCAGCCGGATGATAGCCAGTGGAGCGACGACCGCTACGCCGCAGCATGGGGCAATGCCGCCCCCGCCGCGCCGATTGGCGATAATTCGGGCACATCCCCGGATACGTCCGCACAGGCACCGGCCTATCCCGGTGGGCCTTTACCGAGCGATAATTACGAAGAAAATCAGGAATACCCGGCTGGCCAGGATGACCGCTACGGTAGCTAAGGCAGCTTCGTTCCGGAATTATCATCGCCCTGTTTGTCCTTAGAGGCTTCGTCGTCAGACGCGGCCTCCCGATACGCAGGGAGCGAGAGTTTCCATTTGATCGCCGCCCCGCGCAGGGCGAAGCCCGCCACCCATGCGGCAGCCCAGACCAGCGCATCGGCCAGTCCGAAAACCGAACCGAGCATGGTAAGCAGTGCCGACAAGGCAGCGGCAGTCACATATAGTTCCGGCCGCATGATGATCGAGGCTTCGCCGGCAATCACATCGCGGATGACGCCGCCCGCGCATCCGGTGATCACGCCCATGACCATCGCGGGCACGGGTGCCACACCGAAACCCAGTGCCTTGGCGGTGCCCAGCACGGCAAATGCGGCCAGGCCTGCGGCATCGGCCCATTCCAGCAATTCCCCCTCCCACCAGCGGCGCGGAGTGAACCACGCCACAAGAGCGGTTGCGAAGATGACCGGCGCGACCCATGGGTTCTGCGTCCAGAATGCGGGCGTGCCGATCAACATGTCGCGCAAGCTGCCGCCGCCGACACCGGTGATCAGCGCGAAGAACGCCATGGTCACGAAAGTCTGCCGCAGCCGCGCCGCCAGCAGCGCACCGGTCAGCGCAAATACGGCGGTACCTGCCAGATCGAGCGCCGGCGGCAGCACAGCCGGGACGAGCGCCGCGGTCACGCCCGAACCCTCGCCTTACGGCGGCGGAACATCAGGATTGTGCCGAGCAGTGACCCGGTAAGGCCCAGCGCGGCGAACAGGATCAGGATCGGATGCGATGTATCCTCCCGCGTTTGCAGGTCCATGATATGCAGGCCCCACATGAAATCGAACAGACGCCACCACCGGGTGCGGACCCCTTCGATACGGCCCGTATCGCGCCCGATGTAGACCCGGGCCCCATTTTCCAGCTCGACTTGCCATACCGGTATCGGGCGGCGAAAATCGAACGGAACCCGGTCTGCTTCAAAAGCGGTGATCGCCGCAATCTTGTCGCCGCCGATGATTTGCTCAGCGGCGATTACGCGCGCCTCGATTTCGTTGAGTGGCGGCAGCCGCGCCCCGCTATTGCTGAACCGTTCCAGCGCGCCGTCCATATATTCGATTGAAGTGACCGGCCGGCCCGATACCATCGCCGTATGGACCGATTTGACCGGACGGTCTGTATCGCCGGGCAAGGCAACCGTAATCGCGGTGTCGGGCGGAAGGGATTCCTGCGCCTGTTCGATCCGCAAATGATTGCCGCGCACTTCGTCAATCGGCCGGGCGACCATCACCAATCCGGTAACCATCCACATCACGATGGGAACACCGACCAGCCAGCCCAGCCAGATGTGCCAGCGGGCAAAACGGAGCATCCAGGTCGATTTGGCCACTTACAGCATCCTTTTCAGGCGGTGGGGACGGAGAATTGCCGCGCTAGAATGCTGCCGACCACAGGGCAGGGATCAGCGCGCGAACAGGGCTGCCGGATCGGCCATCGCCTTGATCTCCAGCGCATTGCCGCTTGGGTCGCGGAAGAACATCGTCGCCTGTTCGCCAACCTGCCCTTCGAAACGGATGGTCGGTTCTATGGCGAATGTTAATCCCGAAGCGGTTAGCCGGTCGGCCAGTTGGCGCCAGTCCGCCATTTCCAGCACCACGCCGAAATGCGGCACCGGCACATCATGCCCGTCCACCGGATTGGCCGCCGCATCGGCGCTGGCGCGCGGCGGTGCCAGATGGGTCACGATCTGGTGGCCGAAGAAATCGAAATCGATCCACTGATCCGAACTGCGGCCTTCCGGACAGCCCAGGACCGCGCCGTAGAATTCGCGCGCTGCCGCCAGATCATCGACGGGAAAGGCGAGGTGAAAGGGTGGGATTGTCTGTGTCATGGAATCACATATGGATCGGTTTGCCCTGAACCGCCATAGCCGCTTCTTTCAACGCTTCGGCATGGGTCGGGTGGGCGTGGCAGGTATAGGCGATGTCTTCCGAAGTCGCGCCGAATTCCATCGCAATGGCCGCTTCCGCGATCATCGTTCCGGCCAGGCTGGCGACGATATGGACGCCCAGCACGCGGTCGGTTTCGGCATCGGCGATGACTTTCACGAAACCATCGGTGTCGCGGTTGGCCTTGGCGCGGCTATTGGCCATCATCGGGAATTTTCCGACCTTGACGGTGTGCCCGGCTTCCTTCGCTTCATCCTCGGTCATCCCGACATCGGCGAATTCCGGCATGGTATAGACCACACCCGGAATGACGGCGTGGTTCACGATGCCCGTTTGTCCGGCAATGAATTCTGCCACCGCAATGCCTTCATCCTCTGCCTTGTGGGCGAGCATGGGGCCGGGAATCACGTCGCCGACAGCCCAGACGCCTTCCACCTTGGTGCGGAAATCATGCGCTGTTTCGATCTGGCCGCGCTTGTTCAGCTCCAGCCCGATGGCATCGATATTGAGGCCGTCCACATTGGGGCGCCGGCCAATCGACACCAGCACATGGCTTGCTTCGATCGTTTCAACATCGCCGCCTGCGGCAGGCTCGACCGTTAGCGTGACCTTCTTGCCTTTTACCGACGCGCCGGTGACCTTGCTTTTGAGCCGGATATCCATGCCCTGCTTCTTGAAGATCTTGCCCGCTTCCTTGCGGACATCGGTGTCCATGCCGGGCAGCAGCATGTCGAGATATTCGACCACGGTGACCTTCGCGCCGAGCCGCCGCCAGACCGAGCCCAGTTCCAGCCCGATTACGCCGCCGCCGATCACCACCAGATGGTCGGGCACTTCGGACAATTTGAGTGCGCCGGTGGAATCGACGATCCGGCCCCCATTTTTTCCTTTGGGGTCATTATCGACCTCGACACCCGGTAGCGGCGTTACGCTGGAACCTGTCGCGATGACGATGTCTTTGGCGGTGTGCGTCTCGTCACCAACCTTGACCGTATGCGCATCCTGAAACGCAGCGTGGCCCTTGATCCAGGTGACCTTGTTCTTCTTGAACAGGAATTCGATCCCGCCGGTCAGATCGCCGACCGCCTTGGTCTTTTCTGCCATCATCGCGCCCAGATCGAGCTTCGCGGTGGCGGTAATGCCCCAGGTCGCCATGTGGCCATTATTGACCTCGTCCAGCAATTCGGAAGCGTGCAGCAATGATTTGGACGGAATGCAGCCGACATTGAGGCACGTCCCGCCCAGCGTCTCGCGGCTTTCCACGCAAGCGGTCTTCAGGCCCAGCTGCGCCGCGCGGATTGCCGCGACATAGCCGCCGGGGCCGGCACCGATGATCAGGACATCGTAATCGTAAGTTTGGTCAGCCATGGGCTTGCTCCGTTGCGCCAGCGTGCTTCGACAAGCTCAGCACGAGCGGGGTCTGGTATTCTCTAGCCGCACAACATCCGCTCATCCAGAGCTTGTCGAAGGATGCTGGCGCAGTTTCATCATCACAAATCAATCAGCATCCGCGTGGGGTCTTCGATCGCATCCTTGATGATTTTCAGCGCGGTTACCGCCTCGCGCCCGTCAATCAGCCGGTGGTCATAGGAAAGCGCGATATACATCATCGGGCGGATCACCATTTCGCCGTCTATCACCACAACGCGGTCTTCGATCCGGTGCAGGCCGAGCACGGCGCTCTGCGGCGGGTTGATGATCGGGGTCGACATCAGCGAACCGAAAACCCCGCCGTTGGAGATGGTGAAGGTGCCTCCGGTCATGTCGGCCATGGTCAGCGTGCCGTCCTTCGCGCGCTTCCCGAAATCGGCGATGTCCTTTTCGATTTGGGCAAAGCCCTTCTTGTCGACATCGCGCACCACCGGGACAACCAGCCCGCCGGGCGCGCTGACTGCAACCGAAATATCGACGTAATCGTGATAGACGATCTCGTCGCCGTCGATCTGCGCATTGACCGAGGGGACATCCTTCAGCGCCAGATGTGCGGCTTTCGCGAAGAAGCCCATGAAGCCCAGCTTGATGTCATGCTTCTTGGCGAACAGATCCTTGTATTTCTCTCGCGCTTCGATCACCGCGGTCATGTCGACATCGTTGAAAGTGGTCAGCAATGCCGCAGTATCCTGAGCATTCTTGAGCCGCTTGGCGATCGTCTGCCGCATCCGGGTCATCTTGACGCGCTCGGTCTTGCGGTCGCCGGACCGGCGTGAATGCGTATCTTCAGAAGCCGCCGCCGGTGTTGACGCGGCCGGGGCAGGCGCGGCTTCGTCTCCCTTGGCCTTGGCAGCGGCCAGCACGTCTTCCTTGGTCAGGCGGCCATCCTTGCCGGTACCTTTGACCGTGGACGGGTCGATCCCGTGTTCCAGCACGGCGCGGCGGACGGCGGGGGAAAGGGTTTGCGAGGCATCGGATGCGGCGGTTTGCGGGGCTGTTTCGCCGCTTCCTGCGGGGGCCGAGGCTGGCGCGGGGGTTGCTGGGGGTGCTGCTGCGGGGGTAGGGGCAGGAGTTGTTGCGGGGGCCGGGCTGGCAGCCGCAGCGCCTTCCTCGACCGTCGCGATCACCGCGCCGACTTCCACCGTATCACCTACGGCCGCTCTCAGTTCGCCAATCACGCCCGCCACGGGGGATGGCACTTCGATCGCGACCTTGTCCGTTTCGAGGCTCGCAATCGGCTCGTCCGCTTCCACCCGGTCGCCCGGCTGTTTCAGCCATTCGCCAATGGTGCCTTCGGTTACGGATTCGCCCAATGCCGGGACTTTGATTTCAAGTGCCATAGTGCCTGTTTCCTGAGTTCCTGCCGCTGCAAACCGCGTGTTAAATATTCAAGCCGAGGGCCGCTGCGACCAGTGCAGCCTGTTGTTCTTCATGCTTTTTGGCAAAACCTGTTGCCGGTGATGCCGACGCTTCGCGCCCGGCGTAGGTTGGCCGCAGGTTCTTGCCTGCTGCCGCCGCCGCCTGTTCGATCAACCGGTCCACAAAGAACCACGCACCGTTATTGTGCGGTTCTTCCTGACACCAGACGATTTCTTCCAGCTTTGTCATGCGGCTCAATCGTATGCCAAGCGGTTCGCCGGGGAAGGGATAGATCTGTTCAAGCCGCACGATCGAGACATCGTCCAGCCCTTCCTCGTCGCGCTTCTGCATCAGATCATAGGCGACCTTGCCGCTGCACAGCACCAGCCGGCGGATTTTCTCGTCCGCAATGTCTGCCGTGTCGCTGACGATGCGCCGGAAATGGCTGTCACCGGTAAATTCATCTGCCGAACTTTTGGCCAGAGGATGCCGAAGCAGGCTCTTGGGGGTCATGATGATCAACGGTTTGCGGAACGGACGCAGCATCTGCCGCCGCAACACGTGGAAGTAATTGGCCGGCAAGGTGATGTTGCAGACCTGGATATTGTCATTTGCGCATAGTTGCAGGAATCGTTCGAGCCGGGCGCTGGAATGTTCCGGACCCTGGCCTTCATAGCCATGCGGTAGCAGCATCACCAGACCGTTAGCCCGCAGCCACTTGGCTTCGCCCGCTGCGATGAACTGGTCGATGATGATCTGCGCGCCATTGGCAAAATCGCCGAACTGCGCTTCCCACAACACCAGCGTCTTGGGGTCGGCCAGCGCAAAACCATATTCGAAACCGAGCACACCGTATTCGGACAAAGTGCTGTCATACACCTCGAACTTGCCGTGCGGCAGGGTGGTGAGCGGGATATATTTGCGTTCGTCCTGCTGGTCGGTCCACACGGCGTGGCGCTGGCTGAAGGTGCCGCGCCCGGAATCCTGCCCGGACAGGCGCACACCGTATCCTTCGGTCACGAGGCTGCCGAAAGCGAGTGCCTCAGCCGTTGCCCAGTCGAACCCGTCATTACTTTCGAACATCGCCCGCTTGGCGTCGATCACCCGGCCCAATGTCTTGTGGATTTGCAGATCATCGGGAACAGTGGTCAGCGTGCGGCCAAGGCTGTCGAATAATTTGCGTTCGATTCCCGTGTCGACATTGCGCCGCGCGGTTTCCGGATCGGCCGGCTTGTGCAGCCCGCTCCACCGGCCGGTGAACCAGTCGGCGGAATTGGGGACATAACTTTTCGCTGCTTCGAAATCCGCTTCCAGCAGGGCGGTGTATTCTTCCACCAGATTGTCGGCAAAACCTTCCACGACTTCGCCTTCGGCAATCAGGCGCGCTTCGTAAATCTCGCTGACCCTAGGGTGTTTGCGGATCTTGTCATACATCAGCGGCTGGGTGAAACTCGGCTCGTCGCCTTCATTGTGGCCGAACCGGCGGTAGCACCACATATCGATCACGATGTCGCGGTGGAACCGCTGGCGGTATTCGATCGCCAGTTTGCAGGCGAAGGTCACGGCTTCGGGATTGTCACCATTGACGTGCAGGATCGGCGCCTGAACACCCTTGGCCACATCGGAAGGATAGGGGCTGGAACGGGCAAACTGCGGGCTGGTGGTGAAACCGATCTGGTTGTTGACCACGAAATGCAGGCAGCCGCCGGTGTTGTAGCCGCGCACGCCCGACAGGCCGAAACATTCCCACACCACGCCCTGTCCGGCAAAGGCCGCATCGCCGTGGAGCAGCACGGGCAGGACTTGTTCGTTCTTCTTCAGATCGTCCCGAATGGCCTGCTGCGCGCGGGCCTTGCCCAGCACGACCGGGTCGACCGCTTCCAGATGGCTGGGGTTGGGAACCAGCGACATATGTACTTCGATCCCGTCAAACTCGCGGTCGGTGCTGGTGCCGAGGTGGTATTTCACATCGCCCGAACCACCCACATCCTCGGGATTGGCGCTGCCCCCGGAAAATTCGTGGAAGATGACCTTATACGGTTTGGCCATCACATTGGCGAGGATGTTCAGCCGGCCGCGGTGGGCCACGCCGTAGATGATTTCGCGCACGCCCAGCTGGCCGCCATATTTGATTACGCCTTCCAGCGCGGGGATCATGCTTTCCCCGCCGTCGAGGCCGAACCGCTTGGTCCCGACATATTTCTTGCCGAGGAATTTTTCATATTGTTCGCCGCGGATCACCGCGCCCAGAATGGCGCGCTTTCCTTCGGGAGTGAACTTGATAACCTGATCTGGTCCCTCGATCCGTTCCTGGATGAAACGGCGTTCCTCCACATCGGAGATATGCATATATTCAAAGCCGACATGCCCGCAATAATTGGCGCGCAGCACCTCGACCAGATTGCGCGGAGTTTCCCATTCGAGGTTGAGATTGCCGCCGAGATACACCGGCTCGTCCAGCGATTTTCCGGTGAAGCCGTGCCAATCCAGCTTCATATCGTCCGGCAATTCGCGCTGGCTGAGGCCGAGCGGATCAAGGTCCGCCGCCAGATGCCCGCGCACCCGGTAGGTGCGGATCAGCAGCATCGCCCGGATCGATGCGTCGGCAGCTTTCTCAATTGCCGCTTCGTCCAGCAGCTTGCCGGCGCGGTCCGCCGCGGCCTTGACTGCGATTTTCATCGCTGTCGGGTCGAGCGCCTGCGTCAGGTCGTCTTCACTGTCACCCCCCACCATCGGCCAGCGCGGATTGGACCATGACGGCCCGGCCTGCGGATCTTCCGCCGGTCCGTCCAGTTCGAAATCGTGGTTTTCATTACCCATGGGACAATCCCAACTTTCTATGCTCCCCTGCGAAGGCAGGGGCCTTGTTCAGCGCGAGCGAAGATCTGCATGGCCAGCGACCTACTTTCGGCGGCATCATGCCAGCTGAAGTCCCGGGGTCAGGTCGTTCCATTGCGGGTTCAACTCCTCGATGCGCTTGATCTTCCAAGCCCGTTTCCAACTTTTCATCCTGCGCTCGAACAGCCGGGCGTCGTGAATGTTTTCAAACCGTTCAAACCAAACCAGATTGTGGCAATTGTACTTCTTCGTGAAACTCGAAACGGCTCCGCTTCGGTGGTCGGCAATCCGGCGGGAGAGATCATTGGTGACTCCGATATAGAGTACGCCGTCACGCCGGTTGGTCACGATATATACGAAGCCTGCTCGCAAAGGTTTCTCCAGGTGGATGGAGGTCCCAGCCTGCGCTGGGACTCACCAGTTTTTTCGGATCACACCAGCTCCTTCAGCATGGCGTCCAACGTGGTGCCCAATTCCGAAGGTGACGGCGAAACACGGATGCCCGCTGCTTCCATCGCCGCAATCTTGTCGTCCGCGCCGCCTTTGCCGCCCGAGACGATGGCCCCGGCATGGCCCATGCGCCGACCCGGAGGTGCGGTGCGGCCCGCGATGAAGCCGACCATTGGTTTGCTGCGGCCCAGTTTGGCCTGTTCGGCGATGAATTCCGCCGCTTCTTCTTCTGCGCTTCCGCCAATCTCGCCAATCATGATGATCGACTTGGTTTCATCGTCGGACAGGAACAGGTCGAGCACGTCGATAAAGTTCGTACCATTGACCGGATCGCCGCCAATACCGACTGCGGTGGTCTGGCCCAGGCCGACCATCGTGGTCTGGTGGACAGCTTCGTACGTCAGCGTGCCGGAACGCGAGACAACGCCGACCGAACCCTTCTTGAAGATGGAACCGGGCATGATCCCGATCTTGCATTCATTGGGGGTCAGCACGCCGGGGCAATTCGGCCCGATCAGACGCGAATTGGACCCGCGCAGCGCGGCCTTTACCCGAACCATGTCGAGCACCGGAATGCCTTCGGTAATGGTGATGATCAATTCCATCTCGGCATCAATCGCTTCGCAGATCGCATCAGCGGCGAATGGCGGCGGAACATAGATGCACGATGCGGTCGCGCCGGTCGCTGCCTTGGCTTCGCGCACGGTGTTGAAATTGGGCAGGCCGATATGCGTCGTGCCGCCTTTGCCCGGCGTAACTCCGCCCACCATCTGCGTCCCGTAATCGAGCGCCTGCTGGGTGTGGAACGTTCCGGTTTCACCGGTCATCCCTTGCGTGATGACCTTGGTGTTTTTGTTTACGAGAATGGACATATCTTGGCGTTTCCTAATTCGTCATGTCAGCATGTGCTGGCCACTTCAGCCGCAATCCACCCGGTTCAAACCGAGGTGGCGGCACTTACTTCAGGTTTGAATCAATACCCCGGCATGCCTCAAGCAGTTCCTTCACCGCGTCGACCGACACATCGAAGTTCTTCTGAGCTTCGGCGTTGAGGTTGATCTCCACGATCCGTTCCACGCCGCCTGCGCCGATCACTACCGGAACGCCGACATACAGACCATCGACGCCATATTGGCCGGTCAGGTTTGCGGCGGCGGGCAGGACGCGCTTTTTGTCCTTGAGGAAGCTTTCGGCCATCATGATCGCGCTGGTGGCCGGGGCGTAATAGGCCGAGCCATTGCCGAGCAGCTGGACAATTTCGCCGCCGCCAGCACGGGTGCGGGCAACGATCGCGTCGATCTTTTCCTGCGTGGACCAGCCCATCTTGATGAGGTCGGGAACGGGAATACCGGCAACGGTC
Source organism: Altererythrobacter sp. (assembly GCA_024636575.1). Lineage (GTDB taxonomy): Bacteria > Pseudomonadota > Alphaproteobacteria > Sphingomonadales > Sphingomonadaceae > Allopontixanthobacter. Next base: position 8,423 of record JAGXGU010000098.1, on the reverse strand, counting down.
GAATATTCGATCACCGGCACCATCGTATCGCCGTGGCCGCCGAGCACGAATGCGGTGACGTCCTCTACCGAAACGTCGAATTCCGATGCGAGGAAATGGCGGAAGCGGGCGCTGTCCAGCACACCGGCCATGCCGACGACCATGTTGTGCGGCAGGCCGCTATATTCACGCAATGCCCAAACCATCGCGTCCAATGGGTTGGTGATGCAGATCACGAAAGCGTTCGGGGCGTGCTGCTTGATGCCCGCGCCCACTGCGCCCATGACTTTGAGATTGATGCCCAGCAGATCGTCGCGGCTCATTCCCGGCTTGCGCGGGACACCGGCGGTAACGATGATCACATCTGCACCGGCAATGTCAGCGTAATCGCTCGTGCCCTTCAGCTTCACATCGAAGCCATCGACCGGGGCCGCCTGGCTGAGGTCGAGCGCCTTGCCCGCAGGCATTCCTTCGGCAATGTCGAACAGGACGATATCGCCCAATTCCTTCATTGCTGCGAGGTGGGCGAGGGTGCCGCCGATCATGCCGGCGCCGATCAGGGCGATTTTATTGCGGGCCATATGCGCGAAATGTCCTTCCATGCGTGCGGGACAAGACGAAAACCAAACCGGTAGGCGCGTGGATGAGTCCCGCGACAATGCCGCGCCCGTGAAAACGAGCCCTGACCTAGGCCGCAGGGGAGGTGATTGCAACTGGCAAAGCTACGTGTCGCGAAACTATCTTTGCAAATAGTTCGCAGTAGCGTTTAGAGCCCGCGAGCCTGACTAATCATAGCCTGGCATGGGCCCGCGGCATGGCCCGGTGGTATCAGGAAGCCTGGCGCACAACTTCTCTGCCATCACGGTCCGTACCGCGTTCCTGGGCAAGCAGCATCGCGGCGAGGTAATCCGGCACGGCGCGGCTGAAGTAATAGCCCTGGCCCAGGGTGCAACCGGCGTCGCGCACGGCCTGCACCTGTTCGATGGTCTCCAGTCCCTCGGCGACGATTTCCATGTCGAGCGTGTTGCCCAATTCGGCCACTGCCCGGATGATTGCGTTGCTCTTGCGTCCGACATTGGGGCCGGACACGAAGCTGCGATCGACCTTGATCTTCTTGAACGGATATTTGTGGATGTAGCTGAGCGAGGAATAGCCGGTCCCGAAATCGTCGAGCGCAAAGCGGACCCCGGCGGCGGACAATTCTTCGATGAAGCTGTTGGTCGCATGATTATCGTCCAGGAACAGGCTTTCGGTCACTTCCAGTTCCAACCGTGATGGATGCAGGCCCGCATCACGCAGCGCAGTCAGAATCCCCAGCGCAGCGCCGGGGGCCTTGATCTGCATTGGCGAAAGATTGACCGCCAGGGTCACATCTTCGGGCCATGCGGCGCAGGCCTTGGCCGCCTGTGCGGTGATCCAGTTGCCCAATGTGACGATAACCCCGGTTTCCTCGGCCACGGGAATGAATTCATCGGGTTTAAGCTCGCCCTTTTGTGGGTGGAACCAGCGCACCAATGCTTCGAAAGTGCGGATCTTGCCCGTTTCCAGGTCGACGATCGGCTGGAAGAAGATCGACAATTCGTTCTTGACGATGGCGGAGCGCAATTCGGCCTCGATCTCGCGGCGGCGGACAAGGTCGCGGCTCATCGCGGGGTTATAGAAACAGGTCTGGTTCCTGCCGTTCACCTTGGCATGATACAAAGCCAGATCGGCGCGCTGCATCAGTGTGTCGGAATCGATCCCGTCTTCCGGCAGGATAGCGATACCCATGGAGGCCCTTACTTCCAACCGGTCCCCATCGATCCGGACGGGGCGGATAATTTCATCCAGCAGGCGCCCGGCCAGTTTCTCGCAATCCTGACGGCTGGATACTTCGCAGAAGATGATGAATTCATCGCCGCCAAAGCGCGAAACCGTGGCATCGACGGAGGATGCCGCGCGCAACCGGCGGCCGATTTCAGACAGCACCCGGTCCCCCACCGGATGGCCAAGCAGGTCGTTCACTTCCTTGAACCGGTCGAGATCGAGCCAGAACAGCGCGAGCATCTGTCCATCTGGCAGATCCATCAGCGTTTCGACCATCGCATGGTTGAGGCCCGCACGATTGGCCAGGCCGGTGACGACGTCCGTCCGCGCGAGAACCTGCATCTTTTCGGCCAGCAATGCGCTGGTCTCGGCTGCCGATATCGATTCGCGCAGCACCTTGAACACATTCAGGGTGATGGAAGCCATTGCCGGCAGCAGCAGGCCGATCGTCACGGCCAGGGTGATATAGGGCAAAGAGCCGATGTACAGGCAAACCAGAAGAACGGGCACAACGGCGAGTGACAATTGCCCCAGTGCAATGGCCGGACGGCCCGCGTTACGCGCGCAGATGCCCACGCCGTAACACATCGCATTGGCCGTCATCAGCACTTCCCATTGTGTGCCGATTTCCAGCAGCAGGGTCAGTGCAGCCAGGACCCCAAGGATCATTGCGTAGCTGAAGGCCCCGATTTCATAGAGCATTTCGAGTTTGCGCGTGCTGTTGCCGGTATCGTCGGGTGACATGCTGAAGGCAACGGAAACACGTGCGATTGCGATGACTGCCAGGACCGCCGATGCCACATAGAGCAAAGGTTCGCCGCTGCCGATGGCAACGATTCCGGCAGAGAATATCCCTGCCAGGGCGCCAATGGCCAGACTGCTGGGCTGGGAATAGAGCGTACGGACAAGTGTCCGGCGGACACGTTCCGTTAACGCATCCCCCGGTCCGAAATGTGCCAGGACCGCTTTGATCCTCGCTATAGGGTCACCCTTGGCCATGACATCTGTTCTAGTCAGGATAGGTCACTGAATGGTTAATTTGTCCCTTACCAAAACGCGGCAAATCCTGCGGAAAATTCGCCGGCTTACGGGGATTTTTATGCAGTTCGCGTTTGGCCGGGATTGTTAAGCAATATCAATGTTGCCGACGGCCGCAAGGTGGGGCTGAGAGGTGGCAGGCAGGGTGCAGGAATGGGCATTCGTGCCATCTTCCAGCTGTCCGGCGATCCGTTTGTCGAGTGCACGGCAAATTCCCAGCCACCAGTCATATCCCTGGCGATCACCGGCGAAAAATGCAGATTCCGCCTGTTTGCGGGCTTCGCGCGCTGCGCCCATGCCGTGATTGGCGAAGTGGCGCAGTGCAGCATGGATCACATTGTCATTGGCCTGGATTCCGGCCATATCCCCATTGTCGTTTGCAGCCCGGCCCGGCGTCCGACGTGACAGCACGCGGGCGACAGGAGAGCGGACTGCAGTACGCGCAGCGGCGAAATAGACGGTCATGCCGTAGTTACCTCTGATCAGATGATTGGCTGATCTGGTTCCTAAGCCCAAGGGCACTAAGGCCCCGTTCCAATACAGGGTTGAGGGAAAGTTAATTTTCAACCGCAATTCACGCCCGGTGACCGGAAAACAATTATTTAGGTTCCGAAATCCATCGTCCACTATTGGCATATTCTGGCTTGATGCCGCTTGCCTCGGGCAAATTTCCCGCTGTGAACAGCCGGTCTCCGCCGCGATCCTTCACGGCGGCGGAATAGACAGGTGCGGGCGCGCGGTTTTCGGCATGGCGAGCCACTGACTGATCAGGATTGCGGGCGGCGGGCGGTTGCGGCACGGCCGGTTCTGCGGACAGGGCTTCGTAATCGCGCGCAAACCGGCGGGCCAGCGCCACCGGATCGGCGGCGTCTTTCGCCAGGCCGGAGTTCTTGCGCACCGAGGGGGCGGCAAATGGCTCTCTGCCCGAATAACTCGCCCGGAATGCGCCGGGTTTGCCCGCCGCGCCGCGCCAGCGATAAAACCGGTGCGCGCCGATGGTCCCGACCGGATCGAGGCTGGGCGCCCAATAGGGGCTGATCCAGATGGTATGGTAATGGGTGGCGAGGCCGACCGGCTGGTAGACTTCGCCCGAAAGCGCATCCTGCGCCACGGCGCGCGCCCGTTCCCACCCTGAGGTAGAGGGTTTGCGCGCCAGCGAGCCGTCACAAGTGAAGCTGAACTGGCAACCTGTGCGCCGTTCCGAGCCCTGATAGACCACGCCGCAGACGCTGCCCGGATAGCTTGGGTGGGCCACGCGGTTCAGCACCACCTGCGCCACCGCGCGCTGCCCGCCAAGTGTCTCGCTGGCGGCTTCGTAATAGATGGCCGAGGTCAGGCATTGCAGCGCCCGCGCCTTGCTGATCCCGTCACCCGCCGCCATGAATGTGCGGGCCGCCGGGCCGGCATTATGTGTCTGTACCAACTGATCCGCGTCGATATTGCCGGTGCCGGTAATGTCGAACAGGGGTGTCGGCGTGTCGCTGGATGCAAAGACCATCCGCGGTGCATCCTCCAGAAAATAGAAGGCCGAACCGGGAAAACTGTTGCCTGGCAATTCGTATGCCATTGGCTGGGTCGGGGCGGCTGGTTCCGTCTGCTGAAATGCCGATGTATCGAGCGGCTGCCAGTCACCCGGGGCGGCAACGGCAGGTACGGCAATGGCCGCCGCCAGCGCCGCAATGCGCCGTCCGCGATGCTTGGGCGTGCGCCTCGCCCCGATCCCGCGCGCCGAACGGCTGACCCGGATACGGAAATCCGCCGGGGCCGGCTCGTCATAAAAAGGCGGTAAATGGGACAGGGTTCTCTCACTTTTCAGGGCCGTTGAAGCCGCGCCACGTCGCGTAGCAGCCGCAGCGCCCCCTAACGATGGCAGGTTTGGCAACGTCCCTATGCGGCACAATGCGTGCCGCCGCGGTTAACGTGAATGCTGAATAATTTCCTATCGCAGCGACAGGTGAAGTTAACGGCTCTTGCCGGAACGCGCCGGGGCGCGTAATCCCGCGCCCACGTCATGGGTTGCTTGGGAAACCGAGCCTAAGAGGGAAGCGAGTGAGGGGATGTCCCCGAACCTCGCGCTGCCCCCGCAACTGTGACCGGGGAGTTTGCGCTCCATTATGCCACTGGAATCCGTTCGCGGATGCCGGGAAGGCGGGGCGCAGATCATGATCCGGGAGCCAGGAGACCTGCCCATGTTCGGTCGTTCAGCCGCCGGACGGGGTGTGTCGGAGGCAAATGGATAGGCGCGTCCTGCGTCCCTTCCGTTGTGAGCGACAATTATGTCGCTTGTTTCGGAGGTTCCATGTCCAAATATCTGTTATTACTTGGTTGTTCACTCTGTTTTGCTGTGCCGACATTGGCACAGGATTTGCCCGATCCTGCGCCCGAAGCAGACAGCGCAAATGCCATGCCCATTGTCCTGACGCATCGTTTGCGCGAAATCTATATCACCGTGGTCGCCAGCGGCATGACTGACCGGATTACTGCAACCGGCCAGCCGGTCAGCATTATCAGCAAGGATGAAATCGATGCTGTTCAGGGTCCGGACCTGACCCGCATTCTTCAGCGCGCGCCCGGCGTCACCATTACCCGCAACGGCGGCGTGGGCGGCTTTACCGGCGTGCGTGTCCGCGGCGCAGAGGCGGAACAATTGCTGGTGGTGATCGACGGCGTAAGGGTGGCAGACCGGGCATCACCGGGCGGAGGGTTTGATTTCGGAAACTTACTGCCCGGCGCAATTTCCAAGCTGGAATTGCTGCGCGGTTCCAACAGCGTGATCTGGGGCAGCCAGGCAATTGGCGGCGTCTTGGCGGTAACATCGGCACCGGCGGATGATCCCGCATTCTCTGCCGAATATGGTTCGCGCGGCAGTTTCTATGCGCGGGCCGGCGGCGGCCTGTCCGCAAATGCCGGGTCACTGGCATTCGATGGCGGATATTTCAGGACGGACGGTTTTTCCACTGCCGACGTCGGCACCGAACCGGACGGCTTCCGCCAATGGCAGATCGGCGGGCGCGGCAGGCTGAATATCAATCACCGGGTCAGCCTGATCGGATCAGCCCGTTATGCCGATGGCCGGCTCGACATCGACGGATTTCCCGCGCCCCTGTTTTCGCTCGCAGACACCGCTGAATATCAGGACACGCGGGAATTTTCTGCATTGACCGGCGCTGAGCTGAGCTTTGATGATGTGTCAGTTCTCGCCAGTTTTTCCCTGTCGGACATCGAACGGGACAGTCTCGATCCGCTGTTTGGCGCAGACCCATCGTTCAGCACCGATGGCCGCAGCGAACGGGCGGAAGTGCGCAGCACATGGAAACTGGACCACGCATTTTCCCTGCGGCTGGGCGGCGAGTACGAATGGACCCGGTTTTCATCCACCTTCGATACCGAGAAGAGGGCCAATATCGGCGGCGCCTATGGTCAGTTGAGCTTCGATCACGAAGGGAAATTCCTGATCAACGCCGGAGCGCGGGTGGACGATCACAGCCGTTTCGGCAGCGCGGTGACATTCGGCGCGGATGCCGCCTTTGGGCTGGGTTCCGATTGGCGGCTGCGCGCCAGTTTCGGCGAGGGATTCAAGGCCCCCACACTGTTCCAGCTGTTCTCCGATTTCGGTAACCAGGCGCTGGCAGCGGAGCGCAGCGCCAGTTTCGACATCGGGCTGGATTACGGCGACCGCAATCTGGACGATTTCTTCGCCCTTTCGATATTTCGCCGGGATAGCGAAAACCAGATCGATTTCATCTCCTGTTTCGGGGTAATTGGCGGGATCTGCACAGATCGTCCGTTTGGCACCTATCAGAACATCAGGTTGACCCGTGCGCAGGGGGTGGAGGTTGAAGGCGGCATGGCCATTTCCGAAAATGTCGCGGCGCGCGCCGTCTATGCCTTTATCGATACGGAAAACCGCACCAGCGGATCGGTAAACGAAGGCAACCAATTGGCCCGGCGGCCGCGCCATGCGGCAACCATGTCTGCCGACTGGACGCTGCGAGAGTTCCGCTTTGGCGGTGATCTGCGGCTGGTTTCGCGCAGTTTCGACGATGCGGCGGGCAGCGTCCGGATTGGCGGATATGCCGTGCTGGACCTCAGGGCCAGTTGGCAAGTCACGGGCACGTTCGAATTGTTCGGCCGGGTCGAAAATGTGTGGGACGAACAGTACCAGACCGCTGCCGGTTTTGGCACTGCCGGGCGGGGCGTGTTCGCCGGTATCAGGGCAGCAATGTGACAGGGCTTTCCGCTTCTTCCGCTCCCCCGCGCAGGCGGGGGCCCAGAGCGGCAAGGAAACACTTCGCCAAATGGGTTCCCGCCTTCGCGGGAAAGCGGGTGATGATCTTGGCGCTGCTGGTGGCGGGATGCGGGGATGCCTCTCCGCATATAGCACAGCCCCGCAGTGCTGGGCCCACAATCGTCAGCCTCAATCCCTGCACCGATGCGATTCTGGCAGAACTTGCCGGGCCGGAGCAGGTGCTGGCCTTGTCGCATTACAGCCGCGATCCGCGCGCCAGTTCGATGGATGCGGCGCGGGCGCGGCAATTCGGCGTGACGGGCGGCACGGTGGAGGAAGTGCTGGCGCTGAAGCCGGATATGGTCGTCGCGAGCGAATTCATGCCGCCAGCCACCCGGGCGGGACTGGAAGATCTCGGGATCAGGGTGGAAACATTCGGGATCGCCAGCTCGATTGCCGAAAGCGACGCCCAGATCCGCCGCATCGCCGCATTGGCAGGCAATCCGGTAGGGGGCGAGGTGCTGCTTGCGAAAATCGATGCGGCGTTGGCAGCAGCAACCCCGGCAGCGGGCGCAGCGCCGATCCCGACCGTGTTGTGGCAACCGTCCGGCATCGTCCCGGGGGAGGGCGCGCTGGTTAGCGAGCTGCTTCGCCGCGCCGGATTTTCCAGCCACAGCGCCGCGATCGGCATGGGTCAGGCGGACTATCTCTCCCTCGAACAAGTGATCGCGAGCCCGCCTGAACTGCTGTTGGTGGCGGGACAGGAACGTTCGCAATTGCACCCCGCGCTGGATGCCCTGCCCGATATGCAGCGCGCGGCGTTCGATCCGGGCCTGCTCTATTGCGGTGGGCCGACGATCATCCGGGCGATGGAACGGCTGGAGGAAGTGCGGGAGCAGATCGAAGCGGAGTCACCACCCCCAACCCCCTCCTCTGAAGAGGAGGGGGCTAACAAGCGGCGCGGCAATCTCCCCCTCCTCTTTAGAGGAGGGGGCCGGGGGGTGGTGGCGGAGCCGCAAACATGACCCGCCCGATCCCCATCCTGCTCATCCTGATCGCGCTGGCCTTGCCGCTTTCATTGCTGGCGGGGCGGGTATGGCTGGACTTTGCGGCCACGCCGAATGCCGCAGTGATCCTTGCCGAATTGCGACTGCCGCGATCCGTGCTGGCGCTGGTTATCGGGGCAGGTCTCGGCGCGGCGGGGGCGGCGATGCAGGGCTATCTTCGCAACCCGCTGGCCGATCCGGGGCTGTTCGGGATCGCTCCGATGGCGGCGCTGGGCGCGGTGGCGAGTTTCTGGTTCGGCTATTCGGCCAGTGCGTGGCTGCTACCGCTGTTCGCACTGGTCGGCGCGGGCGCGGGGATGGCGCTG